>CAWUJS010000001.1:0-76083 GCA_963922705.1 uncultured Alphaproteobacteria bacterium
ATCAACACCGTCTTTATCATCCTGATCAGCGATATTCGCGAATGGCTTAATCCACGCTGCTTCGCTTAGGTGACCATCACCGGATGAGTAACCGCTTTGGTTACCGGAACGGAATTGAGAACCGGAACGTGTAGAAGCCAGACGACCAAATGCTGTTCCTGTTGCTTGTGAACCAGCACCGATGACTGCCGCTGTTGAGGCGGTGAGGCTATCAGCCTGAATACCAACCTGCTCGGATGCGTCCTGGGCTGTTGTACCACCTGCGTTCAATGCAGTTGATAAAGCATCAAGTCTTGTCGTGTCGCTAGCAGCAACCAATGCGTTGTTCGCAGAAACGAGTGAGTTCGCAACCTGTTCTTCAACATCAAGGTTAGAGGCTACAGCAGCAGCAGAACGAGCAGCAGCCGTAACATCAATGGTATCAGCATCAGTCAGCACAAGCGTGTAATCCACTAAGGCTGTGTCGGTCACATTAAATGCGGCTAGATCCGTTGCGTCCAAAGCTCCGGTAGCACCAGAGTCAGAGTAAAGTGTAACAGTACCGGTAGTGAACGCAGAGTTCATGTTGACTGTTACAGCATTAGCTGTCTGATCCAATGTTGCAGAAGAATCGTCACCAGTGATCGCTGTTGTGCCACCCACAAACGTAGAACCAAGGGTAATGGTAGAACCATCAGCCGTTGTCAATGTACCTGTACCAGCACCATCAGTCGTTAGATTAACAGCTTCGTTAAGTGTCACTGTACCTGTTCCAAGAACAAGATCACCAGCATCGACTGTGCTTGAGAACACGGTCGTTGTGCTGTTATCCAAAGTGATTGTACCAAGGTTAGCCGCACCATTTACACCAATCGCTGATGCAAATGTCACAGTGCCGCCAGTGTTGCTGTTCTGGAGATCACCACTACCGTCGGTACCGGTTGTAATCGCACCTGTGATTGTCTGGGCGCCTGTACCATTGAATGTGAAGTTGTCACCACCAGTATCAACAACGATAGAACCGGATGTTAGGTTACCGGACACTTCAACGCCGCCTGCACCGGCAGCAATTGTTGTCGCAGCATTAACATTCCCGTCGAAATCCAATACACCGGCCGCGCCAGTAATTGTCTCAACAAAAGTGTTACCAACAACGTTAAGTTCTGTCGCTCCACCTTCAAGAGTATCAAGATCAGCGGATGATGTACCGATGTTACCTGTAATGGTTGTTACACCACCAGCAGCGTTAACATCAAGAATACCTTCGCCGTCTGTGCCCGCAATGATATTACCTGTCACACTGACATCAGCGCCGCCACCAAGCGTTAGCTCTGAAGCTGCACCATCAAGTGTAACATTGGCAAAAGCAGTACCTGCACCTTCAGCATCAAGTGTGAGGTTTTGTCCAGCGTCTACAGAAATTGTGAACGGTGAACCGGATGTACCAAGATCTGTCGCTGTTTCAATTTCAGCACTACCGGATACATTAATCGTACCGCCGCCTGTAATTGTGTCAGCAGAGATGTCATTGGAAACATCGATGGTAGAACCGGAAGCCAGCGTCAATGAACTAATCGCATTACCGGCAACCAAACCAATTGCGCTGTTAAATGTCACTGTGCCACCTGTGTTTGTCACAGAAACAACACCCTGACCATCGCCAGCCGCCGTGATTGCACCAGTAACAGCCTGCGCGCCCGTACCGTCAAAAACAGCAGTACCAGCATTGGTTGATGTTGTCAGGGCAATAGGAGCCGTCACATCGCCAGCGAAGTTAGCCGAAGCAGCACCGGCAGCAGCACCAGTAATTGCAATACCAGTGTCACTCACAACAGCGCCGTTAAAGTCAGCCGTTGAGGCAGCCGTTGTACCAGCAACAGTGATGTTATCCGCATCAATTGCGCCATTAAAAACAGCCTGACCGCCTGCTGTACCGTTACCAACAACAAGGTTTTCAACGCCATTCCCGGCAGAACCTATATTATTTGCAAAAGTCGCTGTATTTGTACCGTTGATAATCGTCACAGCAGAGCCGTCATTATCAACTGTGCTTGTGATAGCACCTGTGATTGCCTGATTTGATGAGCCGGAAACAACCATAAGAGCATCATCGCCAGTACCGTCACCAGTCAAAGTAATTGTTCCGGAGCCAAGATTTACATTGCCCTGAAAGTTAATTGTCGCTGAATCAGCATCATCTTGCGCTGTCGCATTAACAACGATATTTAAATCATTCGTCGCAACATCACCAGCAACATCACCCGTCACAAGGAGCGTGATAGGATCTGTTCCAGTTGTATCTTCAGACAATGTCAAAGTGTTTGTCTGACCGGCTTCGGTCACTGTTACAGCGCCGATTTCACCAGTATCAGCGGTGTCAGTGGCATCAGCACCGTCACTGTCCACTGTCAAGCTGTTCGCGCCACTTGAGCCATTGAAGTTAATAGCTGTCGCATTGCCTTCACCATCATTTGTAACGTCGATTGTAAATGTGTCTGCGCCGTCAACTGTCACAGTTGTGCCAGCCTCAATATCCGCGCTAACGTCTGCAGCTATTGCTGATGAAGTATTTGCGGCAATGGCAAATGTGAAGACAGATGCCCCACACAATAAAACCTTCCTAAGGCTTTGATTTTGATTAGTTTTTTTCATTTTTCAAATTTTCCTGATTTTTATTGAACCGAAAAGAGTTAAAGATTTTTACGCAGACAGTTACCCTTGAAGGACAAAGATGGAATTATTTATACCATCACACGCCCCGGAAACAAACAGTAAAAGATAATCGTTAAATTTTTTTTAAACTGAAAGTTGCGAGAGCTGGTTTTAAGAGCTTCCGAAACTCTCGTAAACTTTTTGAAAGCCGGACAATGATGCCTGCACCGCGACTGTGTTTTGATGCCCCCAAGGACGGAAACCCACGGTCATCTGCCCCCCTATTTTTAGTGATTCCAAAAGCTCAGGAGATAGTTTTACACTAGACTCACAGCCCGATTGCGTACATCGCAGATATGAAAGCTTGATCTCTTCATTTTGATCAACGCGTAAAACGGCACCGGGTCTGAGGTCAACACCAAGCGGCATTTGAAGGCTCAAATATGGCTCGCTTTTTCCGTCCGGCGCCTGTTGCAAAAAAACCACAGTTAGCTTTAAAATACGCCCGGCAACAACATCATTACCTTCTTTATCCTTTTGATTAAGGAAAAGCTGTTGTTCCATCCAGCAAGATGGATTCTGCGCTGTTTCACTACAAACCCTTTTCCAAACAGTTGTTGATTCTTGCGCGACAAGCTTATTGATGGTTAGCCCAATAAGCAGTACGGAAAGCGCCAAAGCACCCAATGCAAATGCGGTTTTAAATCTTGGTTGGTGAGCTGTATTTATAATAGACATGAATATCCCCTTACTGGTTTTTGATTATGTTACTAAGGCTTAATAAGCCTTTCCTATAAGAACTTTTTGACCACCATCATCAAGTGGCATACATCGTGAACTCAAGGAATAACGCTTTTGCAGCTCTTTATAACGCGCATCTTCAATGATTTGAATACCGGCGCGTGCAAAGCCTTTGGCTTCTTTATCTTTAAAATGCGCTTCAATGGCATCAAGGCTATCGACATCAAAAATATTCTCATCACGAAAACGCTTGGCACGATTAAATAGCGCATCATGGATAGAATCCAGAATAATTTGTGCCTGGTCAATAAAATCTTCAAAACCGCATGAGGTCTTGCTATCCCGTCCCAGATCACGGCGAATATGCGTCAAAGCATTGTCATCCACCTCGCGCGCGCCAATCTCAACGCGCAAGGGCACGCCTTTTTTAACCATGGCCCACATCTTATCCGGCGTGCGCGCATCACTATCATCAATACGGGCGCTAATGCCTTTATCTTTGAGAGCAAGTTTTAATTTCCCGGCATAATCCAAAACACGGGCATCATTCTCATCACCCTTTATGATGGGCAGGATACCGACCTGAATCGGGGCGATGCGCGGGGGCATAATCATCCCGTCATCATCGCCATGCGTCATAATCATCGCCCCAATCAAGCGCGTAGATATGCCCCATGATGTTGTATGAGCAAATGCCTCACCGCCATCACGGCCTTGAAATTTAATCCCGCAAGATTTGGAAAAATTTTGTCCCAAATCATGCGATGTTCCGGCTTGTAATGCTTTTCCATCTTGCATCATCGCTTCAATCGTCAGCGTATTATTCGCGCCGGGGAAACGCTCATCTTCTGTCTTTTCCCCTACAATGACAGGCAGGGCCAGTGTATTTTCTGCAAACTCTTTATAGGCATTGATCATTTTCATGGAATCTTCACGGGCTTCTTCTGCTGTCTCAAAAGCATTATGCCCTTCCTGCCATAAAAATTCGGATGTACGAAGAAAAAGGCGCGTGCGCATCTCCCAGCGCATAACATTCGCCCATTGATTGAGCTTCATCGGTAAATCGCGGTAGGATTGAATCCATCGCGCCATACTGTCGCCAATAATGGTTTCCGATGTTGGTCGGATCACGTAAGGTTCTTCCAATTCACCGGCTGGCTTAAGTCCCCCTTCCCCATTAGACTCAAGGCGGTGATGCGTCACAACCGCGCACTCCTTGGCAAAACCGTCAATATGCTCGGCCTCACGGGAAATAAACTCTAATGGAATGAGCAGCGGAAAATAGGCGTTCTCAACGCCATAATCTTTGATCATACCATCAAAGATTCGTTGCATATTCTCCCATACAGCGTAGCCATAAGGCTTTATTGTCATACAACCGCGCACAGGTGCATTCTCGGCAAGCCCTGCTGCTTTTATAACCTGTTGATACCATTCGGGAAAATTGTCCTCGCGTGTTGGTACAATGGCTGTCTTTGCTTTCTTACTCATTTACAGGCACCTCATTAGACGTATCTTGCTCACACCTATTCTTTTGCGCATCTTACTTTGCTGCGTCAACAGGATTTTCACATCTGCACTATGTTATTCAGATGGCGGTGGAGGTTGCGCCTGAGGATCGTTATTATCTTGCGCAACAGGCTGAGTACAGAGGGTCTCTATATCACCGGAAATTTCCTGACCGTTATAATAAACCGATCCATCCTGGTTAATTTCGATATTCGTAACCTCGGACTCAAAATTAATGCCCTGAACAATCTTCAGATCAGAACGATCAAAATACTCGGCTAAATCAATTTCTACGGGAATAGAAATGGAACCCAAAACAGGGCCTTCGCGTGGTTTTATATCCGCAGGGACATCTGAATCACCAATATGTTCTACGCCCTCAATATGTGTGTGCTTCACTAATTTCTGGCAAAAAACTTTGACGGCTTTTTGCGCATGAGCATGATGGGAGCACAGGCAAAAAAGCAGAAAGAGTGTGAAATTTCTTATCACAGGCGGTCTTCTTTTATCATTTTCTGAGCCATATCCTGAAAGCTAATGATCTCCGCGTCAATAACTAAATAGATGATAATCCAGACAAGCGCACTAACAAATGTTGTCCATACAAACTTTTTTTTCATATTTGCAATTTTCGGCGTGCCATCCGTGTCACGCTCATGCCCAAAGGGCAAAACGGTAAACAGGAGCGTCCACCATGTAATCAAAAACACAACAATCCCAGTGAACCAGCCCATTTTTTAAACCCTTAAAACATGTATAGTCGTTTTCGGCTTAATCCCTAACACGTGATAGCAAAAACGCCTGAGACCTATACGTAATTCTTCTGCGATGAAATGATCATCCTGCAAATCTTTTATATTCATATCGTCCAGTAACCCTTCAATTTCCAGGGCTAAATTATCTTCAATTTGATTCTCTCCCGGATTATCCAGATCAATCAAACCAAGCGTCTCAAATTTAGGGTCAGCTAGCAATTGACCCTTGCCATCCACCACAAGGGATACATGCAAAGCCCCGGTATATTGAAGTTTCCGACGCGCCGCGATGGATTGATGATCCGATTGAATGATCCTTTTTTGATCCACTGCAAGAACATCTGTTTCAATATGGTCAATAATTTCAGCTTTTCCACCCGAAAGTTTAATCAGTGATCCGTTACTGGGCACCAAGGTATTTTTGACCTGACACTGTTTGGCAAATTTTGCATGCGCTTCAAGTTGAACACGCTCTCCGTGGACAGGAATGACGGTCTCAGGCTTGAGCCATTGAAACATTTGCGCGATCTCATCACGGCACGGATGCCCGGAAACATGGATTTTATGGGCTGTATCATTCGGGGTGATAACATTCACGCCTGCGCCTGAGAAATTATTCTTCACATGATTGATATCGCGCTCATTGCCTGGGATTGCGCGAGATGAAAAGATCACGGTATCACCGGGGTTAAGGTTTAAAGAACGATGATCACCGCGTGAAATTTTGGCAAGTGCCGCGCGGTATTCGCCTTGAGATCCTGTTGCGATGATAACAAGCTTATCATCAGGAATGAATCCTAAATCGCCTTCATCTAAAAAATCAGGAATATCGTTTAAGTAATTGCAATCTTTGGCACATCCGATCATCCGATGCAGCGACCTGCCGACTACGCCAACCTGCCTGTCGCAAGCTTGCGCCGCTTTTGCAATAGAATGAATACGGCCTATATTGGATGAAAATGTCGTCACAACAATTTTGCCGTGATGCTGTCTGAATTCCTCTTCAAGCCCCTTTGCCACATCACTTTCAGAGCCGGAATAACCATCCACCTCCGCATTCGTGGAATCACCAATATAGGCGAGAACGCCTGCCTCTCCCGCCGCTTTAAATGCCGCCTCATCGGTGGCATTGCCAATGACCGGCGCGGGGTCTAAATTCCAATCGCCGCTATGCAGGACATTGCCGTGTTTTGTCTTTAAAAACAGAGAAACACTTTGCGGTACGGAGTGCGAGACATGGAGCGGATGCACTTCGAATGCGCCCACATCAAACGGCTCATTGGGGGTTATAATATTAATTTTTACGTTCTTAAGCCCTTTTTCTGCAAACTTCTTTTTCAAAACTTCTGCTGTAAATTCAGTGGTATAAAGCGGGTACTTCAAGCGATCCCATAAATGCGCAACTGCACCAACATGATCCTCATGCGCATGGGTAATAATCATACCTTTAAGATCATCCCGGTAATTTTCTAAAAAAGACGGATCAGGTAGCAACAGGTCAATTCCGGGGAAATGCTCATCGGCAAAACCAATCCCGCAATCAATCGCAAGAACATCACCATTGCAAATATAGGTGTTTAAATTAACGCCAAATTGCTCGCTTCCGCCCAAAGGGAGAAAGTAAAAATCATCGCCATAATTTTTTAAAATTGAACGTGCCATTAAATAAATTCCTGTTCTTTTGCTATCAAATAGAGACCTTTTAAAGTCAAAGTCTCATCAACGTGGTGAATGGCGGGATTATCATGGGCAAATAAGGGCGCTAAACCGCCTGTGGCGACCACAGTTTCTACCCCGCCTATCTCATCGCTTAATTGTGATAAAACGCGATCAATCAAACCGACATACCCCCAATAAACACCCGATTGCATCGCCTCAACGGTATTTTTTCCTAGCGCATTTTGCGGCTTTTTAATGCTAACCTTGGGCAGTTTCGATGCAGCTTGATGCAAAGCAGACACAGACAGGTTCACCCCCGGTGCAATGACCCCGCCAGCATAATTGCCATGCACATCGATCACGTCAAATGTTGTCGCCGTTCCAAAATCAACAACAACCGCGGGAAGCGCATATTCATTTTTAACAGCGATAGCATTCACCAAACGATCCGCACCTATATCTTCAGGGCGATCAATATCTGCGGCCACACCAACCATATCTTTAGTGACAAACACAGGATCAACAGAAACGTAATGCGTACAAAATTGGCGCATCATAAAATTGGCCTTGGGGACAACTGACGAGATAATAGCCGCACTGATGGAATTCCACGCAATATCGGTTAAAACAAAAAGCCCATTTAAAAATGAGGCATATTCATCCGCACTGCGCCCGGCATCACTGCGCAAGCGCCAGGAGCCAAGCAGCTTATCCTTTTGATAAACAGCAAAAACCGTATTTGTATTTCCAATATCAACTGCTAATAGCATGTCAGTCACAATAAACCTCGCCGGACGTTATGAGTTTTAAACGCCCCTTTTCATCCTCTAATCTCAAATTGCCTTTTGCATCAATATCATGAAAGAATCCTTTTTCCAACTGAGAGCCGATTTTAACAGTCATTTCCTGCCCTTTTACATGTGCCAATAGCAGCCAATTTTCCCGCAACCCATCGAATCCATGCGATAGCCAGTCTTTATAATTTTGCTCCATATTTTTTAAAAATTGATCCCGAAATGCATCAATTTGCACCGGGGCATCCGTATAGACATTCAGCGCTGACCCAAATTCCTGCGGCGCGGCGGCTATATTAACACCTAAACCAAGAACCGCGTAATTGACGTTTCCAGCGGCTTTTAAATCTGTTTCCAATAAAAGCCCGGCGCATTTCTGCCCATTGAGCAAAACATCATTGGGCCATTTAAGGGAAACGCCGGCGCGCTGTTTATCAATGTATTCACCGATCACTTGCGCCAATGAAAGTCCACCGATTAACGACAATTGTCCAATATTTTGCGCATCACACTCGGGGCGAAAAATAATGGATAAAAATAAATTACCACCCTCTGATTGCCAGACCCGGCCATGTCTGCCGCGTCCTTTTGTCTGTATGCGTGCCTGAATGATGTAGCCTTCCGATTTTCCTGAATCCGCCATTTTCATAGCAATATCTTGTGTGGACTGAACCGTATCATGCGTCTCTATGACCCAGTTGAGGTTCATACATCAACCGGAAAACAAAGAAGAAGCCGCAGCCTGCGTCGTTTCAAGGATAAGCCCCGGCTTAATCACAAAGCAAATAACAAACAAAACAGACAGGGTTAAGATGGCTTTGCGAGCAAAGGGAAACGCAGAATCAAAAGCATCTTCCGGCTCATCAAAAAACATCACCTTGATAATCCGTAAATAATAATAAGCCGATATGACAGAGGTTAAAACACCAATCACGGCAAGTGTATAAAACTCCGCATCTACCGCAGCGCTAAAAACGGCAAACTTTCCGAAGAACCCTGCAAATGGTGGGATACCCGCCATGGAAAACATTAAAATCGCCATCGCATAAGCAAGCGCAGGTGAGTGCCTTGAAAGCCCGGATAGATCAGAAATTTCTTCTAATAGGTTATTATCTCGGCGCATATGCAAAACAACAGCAAAGACACCCGCCGTCATGATCATATAAATCAGGAGATACAGAATTACCGATGAAACGCCTGCCTCGGTACCAGTCGCAACGCCCATCAGCGCATACCCCATATTGCCAATCGAAGAATAAGCCAAAAGCCTTTTTATGTTATTTTGCGCCAAGGCAGCAAATGCACCAACAATCATCGACGCAACGGATATAAAGTAAATAATTTGCAACCACTGATCCGATATTGCAACAAAAGGCTCAAGCAAGAGGCGCATCAGCAATCCCATCGCAGCAACTTTAGGCACCATGGCGAAAAATGCCGTAACCGACGCAGGCGCGCCTTGATAAACATCGGGTGTCCACATGTGAAACGGAACGGCTGAGACTTTAAACGCCAACCCGGCCAAAATAAACACAAGGCCAAATGTCACGCCAACCGAAGCCATTTCGGAGCCTAAAAGAGTGGTTTCCAGGACTGCAAAATCGATAGAACCTGTAAAACCGTAAACCAGTGAAATGCCGAATAACAATAACCCCGATGACAATGCGCCGAGGATGAAATATTTAATCCCTGCTTCGGAGCTGCGCAAAGAATTACGGTTAAACGCCGCCAGCACGTACAGTGCCAAAGACTGTAACTCAAGGCCGATATAGAGGCTGAGGAAATTATTCGATGAGACCATGACCATCATACCAACGGCAGACAGCAGAATAAGCACAGGATATTCAAAACGCGAAATCCCCTGTTGAATGAGATAGCGTACAGATAGTGCAATCGATGCAATAACGCCGATTAAGATGATAATTTTTAAAATACTGGCATAAAGATCCAGCTTAAATAAACCATTCAGGCTTAACGTGCCATCTGCAGGAATATTTAATACAATGATGATTGTTACAAATGCGGCAAGCGCACAGAACCAGCTCACCACTTTTGTGCTTTCATTGCCAAAATTAACGCCGACAATGAGAAAGCCCATCGCACAAATCGCAAGGAAAATTTCAGGCAGTAATGGAACCAAATTCAAAACCATCAATGACTATCCTCGCTCTCATCTTGCCGGGCATCTTCTTTAGGCTGCGCCTCATTATGACTTGCCGTGGCCTCCAAATGACCCTCATAAGTCTGCACAAGCTTTTCAACAGATGGCCCCGTAATACTTGTAATTGCACTGGGGAAAACACCGAAATATATGACCAGAGCCACCAATGGCGTTAAAAGCCAAAACTCACGGCGGTTCAAATCAGGCATGCTTGCTGCGTCAGAATGTTCGGTTGGACCGAAAATGACCTTACGATAAAGAACCAGCATATAGGCGGCTCCTAAAACGAGGCCGCTGGCTGCTAAAAACCCAATCAGTGTATTAACTTTGAAGGCAGCAAGCAGCACGAGGAATTCACCGACAAAGCCGCTTGTCCCCGGCAGACCGACTGAACCCAGCATAAAAATCATAAATACGGTTGCATATTTGGGCATATTTTTAACAATTCCGCCATAACGCTCAATCTCGCGCGTATGCAGGCGATCATAAACAACACCGACACACAGGAAAAGCGCACCGGAGATCAAACCGTGGGACAGCATTTGAAAGATAGCCCCTTCAACGCCCTCAACCGTTGCCGTAAAAATACCGAGCGTCACATACCCCATATGCGCCACAGAAGAATAGGCAATCAATTTTTTCATATCACTCTGCACCAGTGCCACAAGAGAGGTATAAATAATCGCAATAACAGACAACCAAAACACGAAATCAGTAAAGAACGCGGTCGCATCCGGGAACATCGGCAAAGAGAAGCGCAAGAAACCATAGCCGCCCATCTTCAGCAGAACCCCTGCCAAAATCACTGAACCGGCAGTGGGCGCTTCTACGTGTGCATCGGGGAGCCATGTATGGACAGGCCACATTGGCATTTTCACCGCGAAACTCGCGAAAAACGCAATCCAGAGCCATTTTTGCAACGCAGGATCAACGGGGTTCGCCATCAAGGTTGGGATATCCGTTGACCCGGCTTGCGCGTATAAAGTCAGCATCGCCACCAACATTAAAACCGAACCCAGCAACGTATATAAAAAGAATTTATACGATGCGTATACCCGGCGCGCACCGCCCCAGATCCCGATAATCAGGAACATAGGGATCAAAACACCTTCGAAAAACGCATAAAACAAAATCGTATCAAGCGCGCAGAAAGTCCCGATCATGAAACTTTCCAGCACAAGAAAAGCCACCATAAACTCCTTCACACGCGTTTGAATTGAATCCCATGCGGAGACAATACAAATCGGCGTCAGGAATGCCGCGAGCAAAATAAACAGAACCGAGATCCCATCCACACCCATATGGTAATTAATGCCAAATCCTTTGAGCCATGAACTATGTTCAACAAATTGAAAACCGGGATCAACGGGCTGAAATTGCAACACCATATAAACAGCAAAAGCCAGCGTAAATAAAGATGTATAAAGCGCCATGAATTTTGAATTTCTGGCAACCTCATGCTCATCACCGCGAATCAGTAAAATGATTAGCGCCCCGGCAACGGGCAAAAATGTCATTACAGATAAAAGTGAAAATTCAGTCATCCTGTCACTCCACCTTTAAAAAAGAACCATGATAAAATCGCAATCACCGCCAAGATCATCAGGAATGCATAATGGTAAATAAAGCCCGTTTGAACGCGGCTTAAATAGCCTGCCAGTTTTTGTGAGATGCGCGCGGTACCATCGGGGCCAAAACGGTCAATCGTTTTTTGATCGCCAAAGACCCAAAATATACGTCCCAAACGCCATGCATTTTGTGTGAAGACTTTATCGTAAATCTCATCAAAGAAATATTTGTTGAACGATAATATATGCAACCACGCAAATGTATTTTTGGTCTTTTCCGGCAAACCCGGAAACTTGATATAGGCCAGCCATGCACCGAAAATCCCAAGCAAGCCCATGACTAAGGGGAGCTTTTTGACCCATTTCGGGACATGATGACCTGCCTCGACCGTGTCATTTTCAGGTTTCACGAAAAGCGATTCTTGCCAGAATGCCTCTTTAGCCCATATTGTCTCTTCTACGTGATGTGCATCATCATGCCCTTCCTCATCATGTTTTTCAACGTACTGATCTGTCACTTCTTCAACATGATGCCCTTTTGCATGATCATCATGATGCGCGGAAGATCCCACAAAGCTCTGATAAAAAACAAATCCAGCCAAAATAGCGCCTGTCGCAAGAACCATCAACGGCGCGAGCATGACCCCAGGGCTTTCATGCACATGGCTCATAACTTTTTCAGATGCGCGGGGCTTGCCATGGAATGTCATGAAAATAAGGCGGAAAGAATAAAACGCCGTCATCAGCGCCGCAGCAATCCCCATCCAATAGGCATAATGCCCCCAGGCAGATTGGTCCGCCCATGCTGCTTCCAAAACCATATCCTTGGAGTAAAAACCAGCAAATGGTGGAATACCAGCCAGCGCCAGTGAACCGATCCACATCAGCACATATGTGACAGGGACAAGCTTGAAAATACCGCCCATTTTGCGCATATCCTGCTCATCCGAGAGTGCATGAATGACCGAACCTGCACCGAGGAAAAGCAGCGCCTTAAAGAAAGCATGCGTCATCAAATGAAACATCGCTGCGCCATACGCCGATACGCCAAGCGCAAAAAACATATAGCCAAGCTGGCTCATCGTGGAAAACGCAATGACCCGCTTGATATCAAATTGCGTCAAGCCAATCGTTGCGGCGACAAAGGCTGTTGTAGCGCCGACAATCGCTACAACCTGCAATGCATCCGGTGCAAATTCATATAAAGGGGACATACGCGCCACCAAAAACACCCCGGCGGTCACCATCGTTGCCGCGTGAATCAGCGCAGAAACAGGCGTTGGCCCTTCCATCGCATCGGGAAGCCAAGTATGCAGTCCAAGCTGCGCCGATTTCCCAATTGCACCAACAAATAACAGCAGACCAATCAAGGTCATCGCATGCACATCATGACCAAGGAAATTATACACAAGCTCTGCTTTTTCCGGCACAGCAGCAAAGATTTCGTCAAACTGAATGGTGCCAAACACAACAAAAATCGCCATAATCCCCAGCGCAAAGCCAAAATCACCAACACGGTTCACGATGAACGCCTTTTGCGCCGCTGCATTCGCCGAATGTTTATGGTTCCAAAACCCGATTAGCAAATAAGAGGCGAGGCCTACGCCCTCCCAGCCGAAGAAAAGCTGAAGGAGGTTATCTGCCGTCACAAGCATTAACATCGCAAAGGTAAAGAGCGATAGATAGGCCATGAACCGCCCACGCGCATTATCATGGCTCATATACCCGACTGAATAGACATGCACACAAGCCGAAACAATATTAATCACACACATCATTACAACTGAAAGCGTGTCAATCCGCAAAGCCCAGCTAACATTGAAATCACCGGATACAACCCATGGCATGAGCGTTGTCGTATAAGCCTGCCCGCCAGAAGCTCCCAGGGCGACATCCATAAACAAACCGATAGAGGCAAAAGCAGCCACAATCACAGCAGAACATGTCACAAGCTGACACATACGTGCACCGATTTGCTTCCCAAACAACCCGGCAATTAGAAAAGCGCAAAGCGGTAAAAAGACAGCCAATAATTCCATTGATCCCCTACCCCTTTAAATCCGCGATTTGTTCAACTTCGATTGTGCCTTTATTCCGGAAAAACACAACCAGGATTGCAAGACCAATTGCCGCTTCTGCTGCGGCTACGGTCAGGATAAACATCGTAAAGACCTGCCCAACCAAATCACCGAGATACGCAGAAAACGCCACAAAATTGATATTCACCGCGAGCAACATTAGCTCAACACACATGAGAATCACGATAACATTCTTGCGGTTTAAAAACATGCCAAACACGCCAAGCGTAAAGAGAATACCCGCCAAAGTTAGATAATGCGCTATACCAATTTCCAGCATCTAAACCCCCGTTCCCGGTGTGATTTTCTGAAGTTCCAGCACATCCTCTGGTTGACGCGCATGCTGCTCTCCGACTTTTTGCCTTAAAACGCCGGGACGGCGACGGTGCGTTAAAACGATTGCGCCAACCATCGCGACAAATAAAATCAGCCCTGCGCCTTGAAAAGCCAGCACGTAATCTGTGTAAAGAACGCGCCCAAGCGCTTCTGAGTTCGTCACCCCTTCTGGTGTAGGAGACCCCAAATGCGCAATCTGCTCCGCATCCAAATCCCATGAACCGAATACAAAAACAAGCTCAAACAATAAAACCGCGCCAATAATCAGCCCTATCGGCACGTATTGCATCGCGCCTTTGCGCAAATCGGCAAAGGAAATATCGAGCATCATCACAACGAATAAAAACAGGACGGCAACCGCGCCCACATAAACGATCACCATGATCATACCAACGAATTCAGCGCCCAGCATAATGAACAAGCCTGCTGAATTAAAAAACGCCAGAATCAGGAATAAAACGGAATGAACGGGGTTCTTCGCAGTGATCACTAACACAGCAGAAAGCACCAGAATGCCTGCAAAAAGATAAAATGCTAATGCTGAAATGATCATGAATTAAAGAGCTCTTTTTCTTTTCGTTCTAATCCTTTACCCACGGATTCGCAAGAGAGGAAATCGAAAAAAGGCGATGTTCTTATGGATTGTTTGAAAAGCACTAACGGTATGGCGAGTCTGCTAATAAATTAGCAGCGATCTGCGCTTCCCATCGGTCGCCGTTGGCTAACAAGCGATCCTTATTGTAAAATAATTCTTCGCGTGTTTCGGTTGCAAATTCAAAATTCGGCCCTTCAACAATCGCATCCACGGGGCAGGCTTCTTCACACAGACCGCAATAAATGCATTTGGTCATATCAATATCATAGCGAGTCGTTCTGCGCGATCCATCTTCGCGCGGTTCGGCCTCAATCGTGATTGCCAGCGCAGGACAAATTGCTTCACACAACTTACAAGCGATACAGCGCTCCTCACCGTTAGGGTAGCGGCGCAGCGCATGTTCCCCGCGAAAGCGCGGCGATAAAGGCCCTTTCTCATAGGGGTAGTTAATCGTCACACGCGGGACAAAAAACATATATTTGAGCGTTAAAAGAAACCCTTTAACAATCTCAACCAATAAAAATGAATTTAAAAATTTGTTCATTTCCAAAATTCCAATCAAGGTAACGCATCAAACGTCATCAAAAGACCCGCAGTTAAAACAACCCAGAAGAGCGTGAGCGGCAAGAAAACTTTCCACCCCAAACGCATCAATTGATCATACCGGAAACGGGGCAAAGTTGCACGCGCCCATAAAAACACAAACATCACCAGCATGGTTTTCAGGGCAAACCATATGATCCCCGGTACAAATGATAATGCCTCTATCCCAAATGGCGGCAACCATCCGCCAAGGAACAGAATATTCGTCATCGCCGACATTAAAATCATCGCCGAATATTCACCAAGGAAGAACAGCGCAAAGGTCATCGCGGAATATTCGACCATAAACCCACCAGTAATCTCCGATTCGCCCTCCGGTAGATCAAAGGGCGCACGATTTGTTTCCGCCAGAATAGAAATCAGGAACACAATAAACATCGGAAAGAGCAGGATTTGCATCCATAAAGGCCGTTCGGCCAAGACTATTTCCTGTAAATTAAGGCTGCCCGTACAGAGCAAAACACAAACGATAATCAACCCCATCGAGACTTCGTAAGAGACCATTTGCGATGCAGAACGAAGCCCTCCCAAGAAAGCGTAGCGCGAATTCGATGCCCATCCCGCCATAATCACGCCGTAAACAGTCATGGAGGAGACCGCAAAAAGATAGAGAATGCCGACATTCACATTCGCAAGCACCCAATCTTTGTCGAACGGAATCACCGCCCATGCAATTAATGACAAGGCAAAAAGCATCATCGGCGCTATCACAAAAACGGGGCCATTGGCCTGCGATGGGATGATTGTCTCTTTGGAAAAAAGCTTAATCCCGTCCGCGATAGGCTGAAGCAAACCAAAAGGCCCAACTGTCATCGGCCCCTGACGGCGCTGCATAGCGCCCATCACTTTACGCTCGGCATACGTGTAATAAGCAACCGCCATTAAAACACCAACCGTCACAACCAAAATCATGGCGACTTTAAAAATCGTCCAGTCAATTGCGAATATGCCTGTTAATTCGATCACGCCGCCTTATCCTTATTATTAATAAATTGCGCAATATCAGGTTTGAAATAATTCGGCCCCTTCAGGATTTTGCCATCTTCCTCACGCACAATCGGCTTACCATCCGCGCCAAGCTTGCTCATATTCGAACGCTGAACTTCTTCAAATGCAGCCATCTTAACATCATGCAAACCAAAGGAAAGATAAGCCCCATCAAGCACATATTGAATATCAGTTAAAGCATCCAGCACCTCGACCAGATCGCCGGCATCAAGCGCCTCTTTCAGCTCCTCAACTTCTTCTGCTAAAAGATTGATCCGCAAGGCATTTGTTTTATCATCCGAAATATCAGGCGCATCTTTAACAGGAAGCCCATAGGTTTCATGAAAAATCCGCACTTGCTCTAATGTTGTTTTCGTCATTTTGCATCCCCTTTGTAATGAAAAAACAATGTCGTAGAAACTTCATCGATTTCCGTATGCAGCTTCTCAATGTCACCGCGCAATCCCTTCACAACAAATTCCATTTTTTCCAAACGTGCAGAGGCCTCTATGCATGTATCAATAACCTGCCCCAACTTTTTCTTATCTATTTTCGCCATCACTCATTTCCCTTTTTGTCATTGCGAGGAAGGCCAAAGGCCTGACACGGCAATCCTTCCACATGTTCAGATTGCTTCGCTTCGCTCGCAATGACAATATAATTTATATTCACTTCTCATTTCCCGGTTTATAATGAAAAAATAGCTGCGTAGAAATTTCATCGATCTCTGTGCGGATTTCATTGGAAACGCCTTTAAAGACAATCTCTGCACGCTCTACTTTCGCAGAAAGCTCTATACATTTATCAATGATTTCACCCAGTTCTTCTTTTTTCACCTTTAAAAACCTTCCAACATTCTAATCATACAATATTCCAATTACTCCGCCGCCTCCAATACCGCTTCTTGCTGTGCACGAAACGCATCGGAACAAGCCCGCATCGTATCCGATGCCCGGCATATTGCATTGGTCAGGTAATAATTACGAACAGGGTTTACAAATGCACCCGCAGCAACGCGCCCTTTTGTGCCGAACTCAGCCCAGGGATCTGGCCTAATTTCATCAATTCTATCAAGGATTTTGAACTCTTTATTGATACGCTTTCTTAGCTCAATTTGCGTATCATAGGCCAAGGTTGTACCGAGAGCCTCGGACAGCGCACGTACAATTTTCCAATCTTCCTTCGCATCACCCGGCGGGAAAGCAGCCCGGCGCGCTGTTTGTACACGCCCTTCGGTATTCACGTAAATTCCATCTTTTTCAGTATAAGCTGCACCCGGTAAAATCACATCTGCGCGCGCCGCGCCGTGATCACCATGATGCCCCTGATAGATCACAAATGTTTCGTGACCAATATGCGCCCGCGCATCAAATTCATTTGCGCCAAGGAGATAAAGCGCCTTGACAGATCCCTCGCGGGAAGCTTCAAGAATACCGGCAAAATCCTGCCCACCAACCTGCGGTACAAAGCCAGCATCCAGAGCGCCTACCCGGCTAGCCGCGCGGTGCAGAACGTTAAACCCGTTCCAGCCATCCTTGACCACGCCAAGCTCTTCGGCCAGTTGGCGTAACTCATAATGCACAGCCTCACCATCTTCGCGCTCAAAAACGCCGGAGCCGATAATCATCACAGGCTTTTCAGCCTTAATCTTGCCCTTATGTTCTTTCACAAGCTTACGCAAATCTTTTAAAGCCGTTCCTGCATGATAATAATTATAAGATAAATCAACCGCTTCACCGATCAGGGAAACTGGCACGCGGCGCTCAAAGACCGCTTTTCGGATGCGTGCATTAATAATACTGGCCTCAAAACGCGGGTTTGAGCCAATAATCAAAATAGCATCGGCTTCATCCAGCCCTGCAATCGAGGAATTAAAGATATACCCCGCCCGCACCGATGGATCAAAACGCGCACCATCCGTACGACAGTCAAGATTTGGCGAGCCAAGCCCTGTCAGCAAATCTTTCAAGGCGACAATCGATTCAACATCCGCCAAATCGCCAACGAGCCCGGCAATTTCTTCGCCCTTAAGCCCTTGTAAATTCCCGGCAATGGCTTGAAATGCTTCATCCCATGATGCTTCTTTGAGCTTTCCGTCACGGGTATCACGCACATAAGGGCGATCAAGGCGCGATTTCGTCAAACCGTCATAAGAAAAACGCGTCCGGTCGGAAATCCATTCTTCATTCACATCTTCATGCAAGCGCGGCATCACGCGCATCACCTCGCGCCCGCGCACATCCACGCGAATGTTCGAGCCAACCGCATCCATCACATCAATTGTCTCTGTCTTGCGAAGCTCCCAAGGGCGGGCTTTAAACGCATAAGGCTTGCTTGTGAGCGCGCCGACAGGGCAAATATCGATTAAATTCCCGGAAAGCTCGGTTTTGACAAGCTCATCAATAAAAGTACCGATCTCGGCATCTTCCCCGCGGTTAAGCTGCCCTAAAACAGGTGTCCCCGCCACTTCTTCGGCAAAACGAACACAGCGCGTACAGTTAATGCAGCGTGTCATCACTGTCTTGATCAAAGGCCCCAGCTCTTTATCCGTAACAGCGCGTTTATTCTCATGAAAGCGCGAACGGTCAAAGCCATAGCCCATTGCCTGATCCTGAAGATCGCACTCACCGCCCTGATCACAAATCGGACAATCCAGCGGGTGGTTAATCAGCAGCATTTCCATAACACCCTTGCGTGCCTTTTGCACCATTTCAGAATCAGTTTTAACAACCATTCCCTCACCACACGCCATCGCACAAGAGGCAACAGGCTTTGGCGGCCCGCCCTCAACCTCAACAAGGCACATACGGCAATTGGCCGGAACCGTGAGGCGTTCATGGTAGCAGAAATGCGGGACTTCGACGCCGAGCTGTTGCGCGGCTTGCAGAATACTGGTGCCGCGCTCGACCTCGATATCCTGATCATTAATGGAAAGTTTGACTGTATCGCTCATAGAAGTAATCTTAGACTATATTTCGTATTTTTATAAACCACAGTGAATATACTGTACACAGAGAAATCACAGCGTTTTACATGTTTTTTGAAAAAAACCGTTGTGATCACCGTGATCCTTGTGGTTAAAAATAGGCATGATCACACGTATAGAAGTTCTTGCAGGCTCCGAAGATGGGCGCAGCAAGCATATTGAGAAACTGTTTTTGTCCAAAAATAAAATTGCATCCGTGCGTGTGGCTGATGTGTATACAAGCGAGCATCCGCAAGCTGCGAATGATATATTCGTAAATAGCCTTAGCAACCCGGTGACGCAATCAATACTCAATTCGTCATCCCTGCGACAGCAGGGATCTCTTGCTGATAACGACCAGATCCCCGATCAAGTCGGGGATGACAATAATATGCCGGATTTCGACTGGGCACTTGAAATTGGTTTCTTGCCCGGTGTCACGGATAATGTGGGACATACAGCAAGTGAGCTACTCTCTCTAAGCCATCCCTATGACAACAACGAGATCTCTCGCTCCGCTCGAAATGACAACGATTTGGTTTTCACATCAAAGCTTTATCTCATCACAGGCGATGTTGCAAAATCCGACATTGAAGAGATTGCACACAATCTCTCCAACAGCCTCATTCAACGCGTAACAATCAAATCACGCGATGAATTTCAATCCGATGGCGGGATGGGGGATTTTCTGCCAAAGGTCACCTTAAATAATTCTGGCAACAATGCTGCTGATCGCATTGATCTTACTGAGCTTTCTGATGATCAACTCATGGAAATTAGTCAAAAGGGAATTAAAGGGCGTGGCCCGCTTGGCCTTCCATTGGTTTATATGAAGGCCATACAGGATAAATATACAGGTTTAACAATCACCGATATCGAATTGGAAACATTGGCACAAACATGGTCAGAGCATTGCAAGCATACGATTTTCGCCTCCCCAATTGATGATGTAAAAGATGGCCTTTACAAAGGCTATATTAAACGCGCCACAAAAGAGATAAGGAAAGCGCGGCGAAAAGCCGCACTGCAAAAACGTCATCCTGAGCAAAGCGAAGCGCAGTCGAAAGATCTTCTTGTCACAGATGATGACGATGTTTTCTGGAATGATAAAGACCAGGTCGGCGATATATGCGTTTCCGTCTTTTCCGATAATGCTGGCGGCATTATTTTCGATGATGACTATCTCATCACTGATAAAGTCGAAACACATAACTCCCCTTCTGCCCTTGATCCGTTCGGCGGTGCGATTACAGGGATTGTTGGGGTTAACCGTGACTGTATCGGTTTTGGACAAGGCGCGAAGCCGGTTATTAACCGCTACGGATTTTGCCTTGCCGCCCCGCAAAGCTCACCGGAATATTTCCGTGACAAAGCACTTAACAACCCGATCTTACCCCCTGAAACCATTATGAAAGGTGTAATCGCAGGCGTTGAAACGGGCGGTAATCAATCCGGCATTCCAACCCCGCAAGGCTTTGTTAATTTCGATGATAGATTTGTTGGGAAACCCCTTGTTTTTGTTGGAACAATTGGTCTCATACCACGCGTCATCAACGACAAGCCCGGCCATGAGAAAAAAGCCAATCCCGGCGATAAAATCGTTGTCGCAGGCGGGCGCGTAGGCCGCGACGGCATCCATGGTGCAACTTTCTCCTCTGTTGCACTCGATGAAGGCTCACCCGCCACGGCTGTGCAAATTGGCGATCCGATCACGCAAAAGAAAATGTCAGATGCCATCATCAAGGAAATACGTGATAAAGGCTGGTATTCTGCGATCACCGATAATGGCGCAGGCGGCATGAGCTCTTCGATTGGTGAAATGGCAGAGCAATCGGGCGGCTTTCATGTCGAACTTGAACGCGCGCCGCTCAAATATCCCGGCATGGCACCTTGGGAAATCTGGATCAGCGAATCACAAGAACGCATGACGATGGCTGTACCGCCGGAAAATGTGGATAAGCTGATCGCCCATTTCGCAAAACGCGGTGTTGAAGCCACCGTTGTTGGTACATACACCGATAGCGGCAAAGCGCATATAACCTATAATGGTGAGACTATTATGGATATGGAGATGGAGTTTCTTCATGACGGTAACCCGGAAACGCCACTGGTGACAAGCTTCACGAGAGGCGGGGAAAAGGAGCCGGAATTTCAGAATCTTAGAATCTCAGAATCTCAGAATAATCATGAAAATACTGAGATTCTCAAAATGATGTCCCGCCTGAATATTTGTTCAAAAGAGTTTATATCCACACAATATGATCATAATGTTCAAGGCAACGCCGTTATGGGTCCTCTTCAGGGGCCGGGGCGTGTTTTTGCAGAAACAACCATCACGAAACCAGTGCTCACATCACCCAAAGGCGTTGTTTTATCGCAAGGACTTTTCCCGCGCTATGGCGATATCGATACTGGTGCAATGGCCGCCGCCGGCGTTGATCTGGCTGTTCGTAATGCGATTGCTGCGGGATGCCCGATTGATCATCTCGCACTGCTTGATAATTTCTGCTGGTGCTCCTCGGATGAACCGGAGCGCCTCGGTCAATTAAAGCGCGCTGTTGAATCCATTTATGAAGTCGCTGTCAAATACGAGACACCCTTTATCTCTGGAAAAGATAGCATGTTCAATGACTTCAAAGGATTTGATAAAGTAGGAAATGAAGTTAAAATTTCTGCACCTCCCACGCTTTTAGCCTCCTCAATCGGTGTTATTCCCGATATTGACCGCGCCATCTCCCTTGCGCCAAAAGCAGTGGGCGATCTTGTATATTTAATTGGCGACACAAAAGATGAGTGCGGTGCGGGCGAATATTACGACGAGCTTGGATATCTCGGCAATAATGTACCGGAAACTGATGCGCATACAAATTTACGCCTTTATAAGCTTTACTCACGTGCCTCACGTGACAAATTGATCGCATCAGCATACGCACTCAATCATGGCGGACTTGGCGCAGCGCTCGCCAAAAAAGCAATTGCAGGGCAGATAGGGCTGGACATTAACCTGAAAACTATCAACTTACCCATTGATAAAGCATTATATTCCGAAAGCACAGGACGCATCCTCGTAACCGTTGCACCGCAGAATAAAGAAAAATTTGAGAAGAACTTCAAAGGCTTTGAACATATTCATCATATAGGCCACGTTAGCAGCGCGGATAAATTAAGCATTTACAATGCATTAGAGGTTGAAATTAAAAAGTTAGATAAAGCATATAAACAGCCATTAAAGGACTATTAAAATGTAACGAAGGTACAAAGAGACGAAGGATAAACAGAACAACTTCGAACCTTCGAACCTTCGCTCCTTCGTTACAAAAGCAAAACAACCAGAAGCCCTAACCTATGACAGCAAAAGCATTAATACTCGCCGGATATGGATTAAATTGTGAAGAAGAAACGCTTCACGCTTTTAAGCACAACCATATCGCAGGAGAAATAATTCATATCAATGACTTAATAGACTCTCCTCAGAAATTAAATGAAGCTCAAATCCTTGCCATTCCCGGTGGGTTTTCATACGGGGACGATACAGGCGCTGGTAACGCATATGCGCAAAAGCTTAAACTTGCCCTGATGGATGACCTCCTGAAATTTATTGAGCGTGATACGCTAACAATTGGGATTTGTAACGGTTGCCAGATTTTAACCAATCTTGGGCTTACACCGCCCAAGGGAACAGATTACGGAACGCGCAAAACCGCCGTGACTTATAACGAAAATGCGCGTTATCAGTGCCGCTGGGTTGATCTGAAAGTAACAAATAATTCGCCCTGGCTGACTGGTATAGAAAGGATGCACATCCCCGTTGCGCATGGTGAAGGTCGTTTTATGATGGATGATAAAGTATTAAAAACGTTGCAAAACAACAATCAAATCGCTGCAACTTATACAAAAGGCAATGAGCCTGCGCATGGTGAATTTCCTTTTAATCCCAATGGATCAATCGCCGATATCGCAGCCGTAACAGACCCGACAGGGCGCATTCTAGCCATGATGCCGCATCCTGAACGCGGTATGTTTATCTGGCAACGTGATGATTACACGGAAATAAAGGATAAAGCCCAGCGCGAAAGAAAGACTGTGCCGGAAACGAGCGATGGGATGCTTATTTTCCAAAATGCCGCTGAGTATTTTGGTGTAAAATCACAAAAAGCCGCTTAAGCCACCTTCTTACGATAATCCAGAATACGCTCTTCCATCTCATCCCGGAAATGCTTGATAAGCCCCTGAACGGGCCAGGCCGCAGCATCACCCAGCGCGCAAATCGTGTGCCCTTCAATCTCTTTGGTCACTTCATAGAGCTGGTCAATCTCTTCTATTGTTGCATTACCCTGCACCATGCGCATCATCACACGCCACAGCCAGCCAGTTCCCTCACGGCAAGGCGTGCATTGCCCGCAAGATTCATGCATGTAAAAGAGTGAGAGACGTGCAATCGCGTAAATAACATCGGTTGATTGATCCATGACAATCACACCCGCAGTCCCCAATCCGGTTCCAACTTCGCGCAAGCTGTCAAAATCCATATGAATGTTATCACACACAGATTTCGGAATCATCGGCGTTGAGGAGCCGCCGGGAATAACCGCTTTCAGATTATCCCAACCACCGCGAACACCGCCGCAATGCTTTTCAATCAGGTCTTTTAGGGAGATTCCCATCTCTTCTTCAACATTACAGGGCTGATTAACATGCCCGGAAATACAAAAAAGCTTTGTCCCAGCATTCTTTTCATTGAGCCCCAAATTCGCAAACCACGAGCCGCCACGGCGCAAAATTGTTGGCACAACGGCAATGGTTTCAACATTATTCACCGTTGTCGGACAAGAATAAAGCCCCGCCATTGCCGGGAAAGGCGGCTTGTTACGGGGCTGCCCTTTCTTGCCTTCGATGGATTCAATGAGCGCTGTCTCCTCACCGCAAATATAGGCCCCTGCCCCGCGATGCATGATGATATCAAAGTCCCACCCTGATCCAGCAGCATTTTTGCCAAGGAGCCCCTTATCATAAGCCTCTTCAATCGCCTGCCACATGGCGGAATTTTCATTATAATATTCACCGCGCACATAGATATAAGCCGCATGCGCCCCCATTGCGAAACCCGCAATCAAGCAGCCTTCCAGCAATTTATGTGGCTCATGGCGTAAAATATCACGGTCTTTGCATGTGCCCGGCTCAGACTCGTCGGCATTAACAACCAGATAATGCGGACGTCCATCTGATTCTTTGGGCATAAACGACCATTTCATGCCCGTTGGAAAACCGGCACCACCGCGCCCGCGAAGACCGGATGCCTTCATTTCTTCGATAATCCACTCACGGCCTTTTTTCAAAATCGCCTTGGTATTATCCCAATCGCCGCGTTTTTGAGCAGATTTAATATCCGCCCCTTCCCAGCCATAAATATTGGTGAATATCCGGTCTTCGTCTCTAAGCATTATATATGCAACCTATTTTACCCTTACAATCGTAACACGGCGATTTTCAGCACGCCCTTGCTCAGAATCATTGCTGGCAACAGGCTTGCTCTCGCCAAATCCCTTGATAGATATGTTATCAGTATCGACATCAAAATCCTTTTGCAGTGCATGAACAACAGATTTCGCTCTCTTCTTTGAAAGAGCCTTGTTCAAGCCTGCATCTCCGACATTATCAGTATGACCTTCAATCACAAACTCTGCAAAAAGCAAATCAGGATTTTTTAGGGCTTGCGCCAGCTCAACAAGCTGCGTTCTTGATTGTTCGGTCATTGTTGCTGAACCTGTTTCAAAATGTATCGAAAGGTCAATGTTAGGCGATATATAAGAAGCGCTATCCGTTTTTTTAGCCGTCAGCTTTTTAACAATTTGGCTGGATGTTGCAATGCCGTGACGGTTGTCATCGGCATATCCTGATGGCTCAATCGCAGCTACTTTTGAAGCTGTGTAATCTGCTGTACGCTGTGATTCGGCGATTGCCGGAACAGTTAAAAATACAAGAGCTGTAGTCAAAATTAATTTACGCATAATTTTCCTCCTAAATATTTGATAGTTATATTTTACAAAAGTTACGCATCACACTAAACCCGCTTTTTTAGCGTGTTCTTCGAGTGTTGTTGGACCGGATAAAGCCATAGATGCCTTACGCCCTTTTTGTGAGCCTATTTTTGGCTTCATATCCTGAGCCAGATAATCGATAATCTCGGACATTGTCTCCGCTGTTAAATCTTCATAATAATCATCATTAATCTGTACCATCGGCGCATTCACACATGCTCCGAGGCACTCAACCTCCATCAATGTGAATTTCCCGTCAGCCGTTGTCTCATTCATGCCAATATCAAGCTTGTCCTTACAAGCCTTTGTAATTATGTCGGAACCGCATAACCAGCATGGCGATGTTCCGCAAATCTGAATGAGATATTGCCCGACAGGTGCCATATTATACATGGAATAAAATGAGGCGACTTCATAGACCTTGATCGGTGGCATACCGAGAATCCCGGCGATATGATCCATCGCAGCGCGTGGAATCCATCCACCATAAGGCGGGCTTGCCTTGGCGCCATCTGCTGCGACTTGACGCTGCGCCAGATCAAGCAAAGGCATCACCGCCGATTGCTGTCGCCCCGCGGGGTAACGGGCAATAAGCTTTTGAACAGTTTTCTGATTAGGCTTTGTGAATTCAAAGCTTTCCGGCTGGTAATCTGCATTAATGTCAAATGGTTTTTTCATGCGGGAATCTCTTGAGCAACTGTTTTATGCCTTTTATTTATGAGCGTTTTTGCAACAGAGTACAAGGGCTTTTCGAGCCTGTAATAAGCAATAAAACGATTGGTAGAAACAGTTGCCTGTAAAGCCTATATATAAAACTGTCTTTTTACGGTTTGTAAGAATATAAACATAGTAAGTCATAGATCAGATCCCTGCTTGCGCAGGGAATACAAGAATATTTATTTCTATCGATCAATCTCCCCGAAAACAATATCAAGTGAACCGATAATCGATACAGCATCCGCCAATTGATGCCCCTTGCTCATAAAATCAAAAGCCGCAAGATGCGCAAAACCGGGAGCGCGAATATGACAACGATATGGACGGTTTGTGCCATCAGACACCAGATAAACACCAAACTCTCCTTTCGGCGCTTCAACCACACTATAAGTTTCGCCCGCAGGAACGTGATAGCCTTCCGTATAAAGCTTGAAATGATGAATCATGGCTTCCATTGATGATTTCATTTCTGCACGCGGTGGAGGAGAAATTTTGTAATCATTCACCTTGCAGGGCCCATCAGGCATATTCTCTATCGCCTGTTTCATAATCTTGATCGATTCGTAAACCTCGGCCATGCGGACAAGATAGCGCGCATAACAATCACCTGTCTTGCCGGTTGGAATGTCGAAATCAAACTCCTCATACGAATCATAAGGCTGAGATTTGCGTAAATCCCACGGCACGCCAGAACCACGCAGCATTGGCCCGCTAAAGCCCCAATCAAAGGCATCTTCCTTGCTGACCACACCGATATCAACCGTGCGTTGCTTGAAAATGCGGTTATTGGTTAAAAGATTTTCTATATCTCCGATATATTTGGGAAGCTCTTCACACCATTCCAGCATGTCATCCATCAGGCCAGCAGGCATATCCTGCGCCACGCCGCCGGGACGGAAATAATTCGCATGCAAGCGCGCACCACATACGCGCTCATAGAATTCCATGCCCTTCTCGCGCTCCTCAAACCCCCAAAGCGCAGGTGTTAATGCACCGACATCAAGGGCAAAAGTCGTGATATTCAAAAGATGGTTCAAGATACGGCCAAGCTCGCAGAACAAAACGCGGATATATTGCGCCCTTTTTGGCGGCGTAATCCCAAGCAGTTTTTCAGTCGCAAGCGCAAAGGCATGCTCCTGATTCATTGGCGCGACATAGTCAAGACGGTCAAAATATGGAACCGCTTGTGTGTAGGTTTTATATTCTATGAGCTTCTCCGTACCACGGTGCAGCAAGCCAATATGCGGGTCGGCGCGCTCAACAACCTCACCCTCCATTTCAAGCACGAGACGCAAAACGCCATGCGCCGCCGGATGCTGTGGCCCGAAATTCATCGTAAAGGGCTTGATTTGTGTTTGAGATTGAATCTCAGAATCTCCGAATTTCAGAACTTCCGAACTACTCATTCCTGTTTTCCTTTCTGAGATTCTGAAACGCTGTGATTCTGATATTCTCTGCGCTTCCACCCATGTGCCGGGGCGTGAGGAGAGGTTTCGCCAACAGCAATTTCCTCCGCCTTCTCATCGCCTTTCAATTCATTGGGTAAGAGTTGACCCTTTTGAACATCAGTCAAACCCTCCCAAGGTGAGAGATAATCAAATGAACGGAAATCCTGTGTAAGCTTGACAGGCTCATAAACCACGCGTTTAAGTTCCTCATCATAACGAAGCTCAACAAAGCCCGTTAGAGGGAAGTCTTTACGCTGCGGATGCCCTTCAAATCCGTAATCGGTTAGAATGCGGCGCAAATCCGGGTTTCCATCGAACATAACGCCATACATGTCCCAAACTTCGCGCTCAAACCATCCTGCGGATTTGTAGATGTCTATGACCGAAGGAACGAGCGTTTCTTCAGAGGCTGAAACTTTAACGCGGACACGATGATTATGCCGCATAGATAAAAGCTGATAAACAACCTCAAAGCGCGCATCAAGACGCTCAGGAAAATCAACACCCGTAATATCCATCAAAAGCTGGCACTGGCATTCCTTATCATCGCGCAAAAAATGGAGCACTTTTTTTATATCATCGGAACGTGTTAATAAAATAAGCTCGCCATGCTCAAATTGAAAACTATTAACGAATTCAAGTTTTTCCAAGATATATTCAGCCAAATCTTCAAGTGCGTCTGACATGAAACCCTACCTCGCAATGCGCGTATCTTCGCGCTGTATCTTTTTCTGGAGCTGTAACAACCCGTAAACGAGCGCCTCTGCCGTTGGCGGGCATCCGGGGACATAAATATCAACCGGAACAATGCGATCGCAGCCGCGGACAACGGAGTATGAATAATGGTAATAACCGCCGCCATTGGCGCATGATCCCATCGATACAACCCAGCGCGGTTCGGGCATTTGATCATAAACCTTACGCAAGGCAGGCGCCATTTTATTTGTTAATGTTCCTGCCACGATCATCACATCAGATTGTCGCGGGCTAGGCCTTGGAATCATGCCAAAGCGGTCGAGATCATAACGGCTCATATAAGCATGGATCATCTCAACCGCGCAGCAGGCCAAGCCAAATGTCATCGGCCACAAAGACCCTGTCCGTGCCCAGTCAAACAGCGCATCGGCAGATGTTAGCAAATAGCCCTTCTCTTCTAAAGTCTTTGAAATCGCCGCCGGCACAACATCCTGATCCTCAGCCGGAGGCACAGGTACATCCGTTCTTAGGCTATACTCAGGCGCCTGTAATATTTTCTTATCATGTCCCATGGTTAAGACTTACTCCCAATTTACTCCCAATCAAGAGCACCTTTCTTCCATTCATAAATAAACCCAACAGTCAAAATACCCAAAAATATCATCATGGACCAGAAGCCAAACACGCCGACTTCTCCTAATGAAATAGCCCATGGAAATAAAAATGCAATTTCCAAATCAAAGATAATAAATAAAAGGCAAACCAGATAAAACCGGACATCAAATTTATTTCGCGCATCGGTAAAAGCTTCAAATCCGCACTCATAGGCTGAGAGTTTTTCGCTATCCGGGTTTTGTTTGCCCAGTAAAAACGAGCCTGCGATCATCACAATAGACATACCGACAGCAATCGCGATAAAAATCAAAATTGGCAAATAATCGAGTAGAAATGCGTTGGAAGCCATAGAATCTCAATTTAAAAATTAATCAATGATTATAATTATCACCGCTGCTCACAAAACGAAAGAGTGCATACGCCACTTTTCAAGCTTTTTAAGTGAGTATTTTTTCAAGCTGGGCTAAAAAGCTTTGCGGTGTAAAGGGCTTTACAACATAACCTGCGGCGCCAAGTTTTATAGATTTGAGAATCTCTGACGCCTGACTTTCGCCAGATAGTATAATAACAGGCACTGATTTCATTGTAGGGTGCGCTTTAAGTTGTTCTAAAATTTCATGCCCATCCAAATCGGGCATATAGCGATCCAGAATAATAGCGTCATATTTTTCCTGCGCCATCATGCCAAAGCCTTTCTCAGGATGGGTAATCCCGGTAGCTTTAGCGCCATTCTGATTCAAAATCTCCTTAACGATATCAATCGTCGATTGCTCATCATCAATGATGAGAAAGGATTTTCCTTTTAAAAATTCAGCAGCCATGCCCCCAGCCTCATATGTGTACTCTGCTAAAAAATTATAACATAACGTGAGAAGTATATAAGAAAAAATCAAACCTCAAATGGCGCGAGTGACGAGACTTGAACTCGCGGCCTCCGCCGTGACAGGGCGGCGCTCTAACCAACTGAGCTACACCCGCGCATTTAAGGTGAAGATTATGTATCAAGGGTTAGTATGGCATGTCAACACATCTTTTGCATGATCATGCAAACAAAGTGCTCTAAGCATCATAGTCTGTTGATAGATCAGGCTGATGATTGCTCCAAACAACTCCGGCTGTATTCGTAATAAATTCCGGCGCACCCCGCATAAGGTTAGAAATATGCGCAAGGGGAGTAATAAGGTTTCTGCGCGCTGCTTCTCTGAAAATAGCAGAACTATCCGTAGCCCAGTTATTATCCACCTCAATCGCAGCAACATAGGATAAAACAAACACATTATCTTGCGCATAATCAATCACACGATCAAAGGTTTCCGGCTTCTCACCTTTGGCAATTTTTGATAAATCATCCGCCAAAGCCTGCAAGTCTTCAAAATTTTGCGTCATACCTTTGGACATCTGCGTCCCTATTTCAAGCGCGGCCTTGGCGATAATAAATTGTGCTGAAACACCGAGATGAGAGCCAGCAAGCGGCATTAAACGTAATATATAATTTTGTGAAGATTCGGCTGCATCCCCAACTATCTTTTGCGCCGCACTGGAAATTTGCTCTATTTCCGCACTGTGCAAAGCACTAGACATATTATTGCCGTGCCCCTGCTTTTTTGCGACCTTCAGAGCCACCATCGCCGCCGCCGCATAAGCAGCACCGGCAGGATTAGAGTATGATAATAAAAGAAGCACATCTGGCGCACGCTCATCAAGCGCTTCAACAACCTCTTGAAAATTAGTATCTTCTGCCAATTGAACCGCCGCAGTGGCAAAATTCCACGGATCAGTGACAGCCATAGACCCAAGCCTATCAACATCTTTAAAAAGCTTGAAAATACTCTTTTCGGCAGGGCTAAGACCCGATTCCACTTGAGACAGCTTTTCCCACGCTTCCTGACGCCTCTCGGGACGCGTGCTCGCAGGAATATATGATGTTACTGCACTGAGCGCATTTGCGACATAGCCAAACACTGAAAGTTTTTCTGATGCCTGAACCGTTTTGATCGCTTTTTCCAAACTGGTTGGATCAGTTTCGGGATTAAGCGTATCAGCAATAAGATCACTGACTTCTTTTTTCTTTCCCTCATTGCCCCTGACATCAAGATTTGGGATATCGGCAACTACGTCTATTTGATCAACCATAAATTAACTCTCATTATTTGTGTTTCGTAAAATTTAAACAAAGAGAGCGTGAAAGTCAAGAAAATACTTTATCTATAGCTTTAGGTGTGCTTTTTATTATCCCCAGCGGCGCTGAATATATTCTTCAACAAGCCCCTGAAACTCTCCGGCGATGTTGTCCCCGCGCAACGTATGCGCCTTTTTCCCATCAATAAAGACAGGGGCAACCGGCGATTCTCCTGTTCCGGGAAGCGATATGCCAATATCCGCATGCTTGCTTTCCCCGGGGCCATTGACGATACAGCCCATGACTGCAACTTTCAGCGTCTCAACGCCCGGATAAGTCTCACGCCATAGACGCATATTATCGTCCAGATGGCGCTGAATATCCTGCGCCAATTCCTGAAACACTGTTGAGGTCGTACGCCCACATCCCGGACAGGCCGCAACTTCCGGCGTAAAGGAACGAATGCCCAGAGCTTGTAAAATTTCCTTACAAACCCTGACCTCCAATGTGCGATCACCGCCGGGCTCCGGCGTTAAAGATGCACGGATAGTATCGCCAATCCCCTCATTCAAAAGGATTCCCTCTCCTAAAGCCGTTGCCACAACCCCTTTACTGCTCATTCCCGCCTCAGTAAGCCCCAAATGAAGCGCATAATTCGAACGCTGTGCCAAAGCGCGGTATACGGCAATCAAATCCTGCACACGGCTAACTTTTGCCGATAAAATAATTTGATCCGGACGCAAACCCACTTCTTGCGCTTTTTGCGCAGAAATCAGCGCTGATTGAACCAAGGTCTCACGCATGACAGAATCAGACTCCAGAGGCACATCTCTGGCGGCATTCTCATCCATGAGTTTTGTGGCAAGCGCGACATCCAGTGACCCCCAATTGACCCCTATGCGCACCGCCTTATTATAGGCAACAGCTTTTTCTAGCATCATCTCAAATTGCGCATCTTTTTTGGCGCCAAATCCAACATTACCGGGATTTATCCGATATTTATCGAGCGCCTCACACAAATCAGGATAATCCGATAACAGCGTATGTCCGTTATAATGAAAACACCCGGCCAAAGGGACATCCAGCCCCTCTTTGTCCAGTTTCTCACGCAAAGCAATCGCTCCTTTGGCGGCATCATCATTATTCACCGTTATGCGAACAATCTCTGAACCTGCCAAAAACAGATCTCTGACCTGTTCAAATGTTTTATCAAGATCAGCCGTATCCGTATTCGTCATAGACTGCACCACAACAGGTGCATTGCCGCCAATCACAATATTACGAACTTTAACAGTATGCGTCTTGTGACGCTTAATTGGGACAATCTCAACCATTGGATTAATCTTCCAGATACGAGCTATATTCTTCCTGCAAATTCAAATCATAATGATTGCGTTCAACTTTCAGGAAGTATTTTAGAACATCATGAATTTCATACGATAAAGCCCTTAAAATCAAAGATGCCCTGAAAACCTTATTATTATTAGATTTTTTTACAGCTTTTTCGATAGTGTGAATGAGGTAACGAATTTTTGTACGATCTTCTTTGTGTACCAAACGTTTTGCAAACTCACCCTTGGGGTTTTTGGCCTGATCAATAAACTCAAACCCCTCTTCCGCTTCAGATACATAAGTACAAAATTTATAGAGCGTACGCTCCACCCAAAGCGTACGCTTTTGATGAATTTCTCTTACATAGCTACGCCCATTCAAGCGGTCTGAATAGAGGAGAATAATCACTGAAGTGGTTATCGTTTTGGACAAAATACGCTTGATTTGATATTGCAATTCATCCTGTTCAGATTGAATATCAGCGCCTCTGGCTAATTCCAAATAAAGAGATAACTTATTAAGATCACCGTAAACATCAACAACCATATAAGATAGAGCCGATCCAAAATTACCAATTTGCTCGAGCAAAGCTTCGTAAACTTTGACATGAAAATCCTGATAAACAGCAATCTTTCTTTGATCCAGATTTTTATTCTCAATTTCAAAATAAAGCTCGGTGAGGTTATCCGCATTATCCGCAAGCTCAGATGCAATTGCGGCTGCAAAGCTAGCTGTATTTTCATGCTTTAAACGACGCCCATTTTTAAGGCTTGCGACGTAATTCAAGTAAACAGCAATAATTGTCGCAGATGCAATAGACAAGCTGCCAAGCGCGATTTTGTAATCACTTAAAAAGCTCTGAAAATCAAAGAATTCCATGCTTCACGGTTTATCGTGAAATACATCTTATTGCAAGCTTTGTAAAAGAACGTGTATCATCGCAATTGCATATATGCCTGGTTGCACTAAATGGTGGGTGATGACAGGCTCGAACTCCATTCGCTTCCGCGAATGTACTTTAAAAGAGGCAGTTCGAGGCTGAAAGCTGTGAATGTTGCAAAACGTGCATATATGCCTGATTGCACTAAATGGTGGGTGATGACAGGCTCGAACTGCCGACCCTTTCGGTGTAAACGAAATGCTCTACCAACTGAGCTAATCACCCATTCTTAAAAGGAAATACTCTTTTAAAGTCCCTGCGTTTAAAAATCAAGAATTTTTATAACAAAAAAGCCCCATTCAAAAAACGGGGCTTTTAAATAATTACTTTCAACAAACAACTATTTGTTCACAGCTTCCTTAAGCTCTTTACCAGCCTTGAATTTAGGCTGCTTGCTTGCTGGAATGTCGATTGGCTCACCAGTGCGCGGGTTGCGGCCTGTTGTTGCTGCACGCTGAGCAACTGAGAATGTACCGAAACCAACAAGGCGAACGTCATCGCCTTTTTTCAACGCTTCTTTTACAGCTTCAATAACAGCGTCTACTGCTGCTGCTGCTTTAGTTTTTGAAATATCGGCATCAGTTGCTACTTTAGATACAAGATCTTGCTTATTCATAATAATAAAACCCCTTCGGTTTGAGTTAAGCAATGTTGCTCTGCTATAAAAAACACACAGCAACGGTTGAAAGGAAAATCACTGAAAACCCCAGCATTTCTCCCATTTATAAGAATCATTTGTAACGATTTTTTTACAATGGATCAATGACGAATTACGTCTTCGCCCTTGTTTTCTGCAGTTTTTGAAGGAATTTTGTCTAATTCCGACTCATCATCGGTATTTTTTGCCCTTGGAACGTCTAATAATGCATGTGCAAGCACCTCATCAATCGTACGAACGGGTACAATTTCAATGTTCTTTTTCACAACAGCAGGAATTTCTGGCAGGTCTTTTTCATTTTCCTGGGGAATCAGTGCTTTTTTAATACCTGCACGCAATGCCGCCAAAAGCTTTTCCTTGAGGCCACCAATTGCCGTGACATTGCCGCGCAAATTCACCTCGCCCGTCATGGCGATATCTTTGTGAATTTCAACACCTGTTAAGGCAGACATAATCGCAGTGACCATCGCCGCACCGGCGGATGGTCCGTCTTTGGGGGTTGCGCCTTCGGGGACATGCACATGAAGCTGCTTTTCTTTTAGATCTTCATAATCAATGCCATAGTACGCAGCGCGGGATTTGATCAGCATTTCCGCGACAGTAACCGATTCTTTCATGACATCTTTTAAGTTTCCGGTCACAGAGAGTTTACCGTCTTTACCTGGCATGGTCACAGCCTCAATAGAGAGCAAGTCACCTCCGGCTTCCGTGTAAGCAAGGCCATTCACAACGCCTATGCGATCCTCTTCTTCGATTTCGCCAAAGCGGAATTTTTTAATGCCAGCGTATTTTTCAAGACCGCGCGGGGTTACGGTGACTTTTGCCTTGCCCTTCATTAAAATCTCTTTAATGGCTTTACGGCAGAGATTGGCCAATTCGCGCTCAAGACTTCGAACACCGGCTTCGCGCGTGTAATAGCGAATCAAGTGACGAATTGTAATGTCGCTGATTGAAAATTCATTACGCTTTAGGCCTGCGGCTTTCATTTGTTTTTTGAGCAAATGGCGCTTTACGATTTGTAGTTTTTCGTCTTCTGTGTAACCGGAAATGCGAATGATTTCCATCCGGTCAAGCAAGGGGCGCGGCATAGTTTGCAGGTTATTCGCTGTACACACAAACATAACATCGGAAAGGTCATAGTCAATTTCCAGATAATGATCCTGAAATGTTGCGTTTTGCTCAGGGTCTAGAACCTCAAGCAAGGCAGAGCTTGGATCGCCGCGATAGTCGGAGCCTAGTTTATCAATCTCATCAAGCAGGAAAAGCGGGTTACTTGTCTTCGCTTTTTTCATGCCTTGAATGACTTTACCCGGCAATGCCCCAATGTAAGTGCGGCGGTGACCGCGAATTTCGCTCTCATCCCGAACGCCACCAAGCGACATGCGGACAAAATTACGTCCCGTTGCACGAGCAATGGATTTACCGAGCGATGTTTTACCGACGCCCGGCGGCCCCATCAGACAAAGAATAGGCCCTTTCACTTTTTTGGTACGTTGCTGAACCGCTAGATATTCGAGGATTCGCTCTTTAACCTTTTCCAAGCCGTAATGATCCTGATCCAGGACTTTTTTAGCAAGCTTGATATCTTTTTTCGTTCGTGTGCGCTTATTCCATGGCACATTCAAAATCCAGTCAAGATAGTTACGAATAACTGTGGCTTCCGCGGACATCGGGCTCATTTTCTGGAGCTTTTGAACCTCTGTCGTGGCACGCTCACGCGCTTCTTTGGAAAGCTTTGTTTCTTCGATCCTTTTCTTAAGCTCTCCCATTTCATCAAGGCCATCTTCGCCCTCGCCCAGCTCTTTCTGGATCGCCTTCATTTGTTCATTCAGGTAGTATTCGCGCTGGGTTTTCTCCATTTGACGTTTCACGCGGCTGCGGACACGTTTTTCAACCTGAAGAACGCCGATTTCCCCTTCCATGAAAGAAAAAATCTTTTCCAGGCGCTTTTGTGTGTTGGACAGTTCTAGCAATTCCTGTTTTTGTTCAATTTTAATCGCCAGATGCGAGGCAATTGTATCTGCCATTTTTGACGGTACATCAATTTGATTAACAGACACGATGACTTCTGGCGGGATTTTTTTGTTAAGCTTAACATATTGCTCAAAATGCCCCATCACAGAGCGCGACATAGCCTCAAGCTCTTCGTCATCTTTGCTATCATCTTTGATAACGCTAACATTGGCCTCAAGAAAAGTTTTGTCATTCTTGAATTTTGTAATTTTAACGCGCTCACCGCCTTCAACAAGCACCTTCACAGTCCCATCTGGCAGTTTTAAGAGCTGAAGAATTGTGCCAACAACCCCGACATCAAAAAGGTCTTTCGCTGTTGGATCGTCTTCCGATGGTGACTTTTGTGTCACAAGCAAAATTTGCTTATCCTGCTGCATGACATGCTCAAGCGCATGCACGGATTTTTCACGCCCAACAAAAAGAGGAACAATCATGTGTGGGAAAACCACAATATCCCGAAGCGGGAGAACAGCGTAAAGAGGGTTTTTATTGCCACCGAGCATAATTAGACGATCCGATCCGTAAGTTTATTTACTGTAAGTTAATATTAACGATTTGAGCTTTGTAGCACAAAAATCAAGGCTACAAAGTACCAATATACAGAATAAAGGAAAAATCTTATAGATTTATTACCTATTTTTTATCGTCTTTTTTGTCATCATCAATTTCGCGATGATCACTGACGACTTCATCAATGAGGCCAAAATCAAGAGCTTCTTCAGCGCTCATGAAGTTATCGCGCTCCATAGCGGCCTCAATTTTGTCCAGTTTTTGACCTGTGTGTTTAACATACATATCATTCAGGCGCTCACGCAAGCGCAAAATCTCACGCGCCTGAATTTCGATATCTGTGGCCTGACCGCGCGCACCGCCGGAAGGTTGGTGAATCATAATGCGGGAATTAGGCAGGGAATAGCGATGCCCCTTTTGCCCCGCGGTGAGTAGCAGCGAGCCCATAGAGGCGGCCTGCCCGATACATACCGTATGCACCTCCGGCTTGATATATTGCATCGTATCGTAAACCGACAAGCCCGCCGTGACAACGCCGCCGGGGGAGTTGATATAAAATGAGATCGGCTTTTTCGGGTTCTCGGATTCCAGAAACAAAAGTTGCGCACAGATCAGGCTGGTCACATGATCATGGACTTCTCCTGTCAGGAAAATAATACGCTCTTTCAAAAGCCGGGAATAAATGTCAAACGCACGCTCACCACGGTTTGTCTGCTCAATCACCGTTGGCACGAGTGTATTGGCATAAACTTCATAAGGGTCACGGCTGTTAAAATCTGCGGTCATGTTTGTTCATCTCCTATTTATAAAGTGAGAGTAACGATAGGAGGGGTAAGGTTCAAGGGGGGAATGCAAAATGATCACAGGGGAAATAAATGGATAAGAAAAATTTGTAAAAAGTTGAAATAGGCTGATGTTTTCAGTATATGTAATTTAATCCGTAAATAGCCGCCAAAAAGGAAAAAGAATCATGAGCACAATGCCAAGCGTCGCTTTGTAGTCATGGCAATTGCATTTGAAATTATGATTTATAAAACCATAATCATCCCACTCCCTCTCTTGTCACCCCATCCCCCACAGATGTCATCCCGGCGAAAGCCGGGATCTCTTCGCTTTAAGGATGAGATCCCCGCATTCGCGGGGATGACGCATGGCGATTACATTTGGATTTAACAGCTAGATTTTTAATACAATACCGTCATCCCGGCGAAAGCGGCATAATCGCAAGAAACCCTAAAGCTAACCCAGTTCGTCATTGCGAGGAGGCAGAGCCGACGAAGCAATCTAGATTGCTTCACTACGTTCGCAATGACGGATAACAAGAGAATGTCATTACGAACAAACCTTCGGTTTGCTACTTTATCAATACGAACAAACCTACGGTTTGCTTCGCCGCGTGGATGGCGGTGTCGCGTTAGAAATCAGGCTGTTATCATTGAAAAAGCTACTTCTTAGCCGTTGTTTTCTTCTTCGCAGCAGGTTTTTTCTCAGAAGATTTTTTGTCTTCTGGTTTTTTCTCAGAAGATTTTTTGTCTTCTGGTTTTTTCTCGGAAGATTTTTCGGCATCATCCTTATCATCCTTCTTCTTCGCAGATGATTTCTTTGATGCGGCCTTTTTCTTCTCTGGCTTTTCGGCTTTATCTTCTTCTTTTGATGCGACAGGCTCGTCTTCATCATATTCAAGGATCTCTAAAAGCTCATCGGGCTTGACTTCTTTTTCGGTGACATCAGCAAGCTCAAGAATATAGTCAATCACCTTTTCCTCGAACAAAGGCGCGCGTAAGGATTCTAAGGCGTTTCTATTTTTGGAATAAAAATCAAAAACATCTTTTTCCTGCCCCGGGAAGCGCTGCGCCTCGCGGATCACGGCTTGCTGAAGTTCAGGATCGGAAACCGTGATATTCTGTGCATTTCCGACATCGGCGAGAACAAGACCAAGGCGCACGCGGCGTATCGCGATCTCTTTCAGTTCTTTTTCTTCATCTTCGCTGATCTCTTCCTCTTCTTCGCCATCACGTTCTTCGCTATAGCGCTGACGCTCCAGCTTGATTTGATCAAGGATATTCGTATGTTCCATTTCCAGCATGGATGGCGGGATCTCAAAATCATGCGCATCATCCAGAAAATCCAGAAGGTCTTTTTTCAGGGCAATGCGGGATTGACTGTCAAATTCATTTTGCATTTGCTCACCAACGGCTTTTTTGAGCGCATCGACATCATCCATGCCAAGTGACTTTGCAAATTCTTCATCAATTTTTGCCTCAGCCTCTTCGTGGATTTCATGAATAGTTACATCAAAGATCGCATCACGACCGTTAAGATCAGGAGCCGGATACTCCTCGGGGAAAGATACTTTGACTTCCACTTTGTCACCGGCTTTTTTACCGATAAGCTGTTCTTCAAACCCCTTAATGAACGTGTCGGAACCTAATTTTAATTTATGTCCTTCGGCCTTCATGCCTTCGTGATGCACATCATCGTCGGCGGTGCGTCCGTCAAAATCGATTAATACCGTATCACCGTCTTTGGTTTCGCGGTCTTCTTCAATTTTTTGCGTTGAAACATTGTTGGACGCAATTTTCTCCAGAGTGGCCATGATGTCTTCATCGGAAGACTTTACAACATGCTTGGTTAATTTAGCTTTTTTGAAATCCGTGACTTCAAAATTTGGTAAAACATCTACAGCAAGCGTATAGACAAGGTCATTGCCATCACCAAAATCTTCGCTTTTAACCTCGATTTTCGGCTGCATCGCCGGTTTGATCTTTTGCTTTTCCATCGCCTCGGCTGAAGTTTCATTGACAGCGGCCTCAAGGACTTCACCTAGCACGGCCTTACCGTAGCGGTCTTTGAGCATTTTTAGAGGCACTTTACCGGGGCGAAAACCGGGGATGCTTATCGTCTTGCCAACTTCCTTTAATTTAAAGTCAAGGCGCGCATCAATATCATTGGCGGGAATTGTAATTTCCAGTTCGTGTGTAAGGCCTTCGGCTTTTAATTCTTTAACTTTCATAATATTTATATTTTTCTTTTTAAACGCATCTTGCGAAAATTAATTGTAAGGTTAGCGAAGCAAACCGCAGGTTTGTTCGCCGCTAAAATATGGGGCGACTGACGGGACTCGAACCCGCGACGACTCGGATCACAACCGAGTGCTCTACCAACTGAGCTACAGTCGCCACAGCATAAGTTCCGAATTTATAAAGTTTCATGCGGCACAAGGCAAGAAAATCTTTTATGCTTTTTAACTTGCATTTATATTCACATAATGGTAACCCTTTAAGTCAAATCAAAGGAGATGTAAGTTGGATTATCCTCATGAATTTAAACGAGCCGTTCTTGAAGCTTACCCGAACGAGCCGGACTTAGAAAAAAAACTGCAAGAAGGCGATGAAAAGCTGGGGGATCTTTTAGAAGAACATGGGCATGAGGGCTTTTCGCCTGAAGATATTATTGCTGCTTTAGAAGCCGGTCAGGCAGATGAATTATTGAAAGCGGCTATAAAAGTTAAGGAACAAAGAGATATCTATGCAAAATGGTGCGAGATTTATTTAGATCAAAAAGAATGGTCGTAGTTATTTTGATTAATTTCTTATCAGAGTATAGACAAAAGCAAATAAAATCATTAAAAGACGCTTTTATCACACATCTGTGCGGCTGTGGTGAAATTGGTAGACACGCTAGATTTAGGTTCTAGTGCCTTCGGGCGTGGGGGTTCAAGTCCCTCCAGCCGCACCATCTTAGGGAAAAATTTGTTTAAAAATCGTCTATCTCTAGACGCACAAGCCCAACTCCTCTATAAATATTTTCATTGTAGTACGCAGCGAAACATGAGGTCATATGACAGCCTATTCTTTTAAGTCCAACAAAGAGCTTCTTAAATTTTTGAGTGATAATGATGTGCAGTTCATTGATATGAATTTCACTGATATGCGTGGGAAATGGCAGCATACTGCCGAGCATGTGAGTGCTTTTGATGAAGGGAAGATTACTGAAGGTATTTACTTTGACGGATCATCCATTGCCGGATGGAAGGATATTAATGAATCGGACATGCTGCTGCGCCCGGATATCACCAAAGCTTGTCTTGATCCGTTTGCCGCGCAAAAAACGCTGAAAGTTTTTTGTGATGTTTATGAGCCTGAAACCGGCAAGCCCTATGAGCGTGATCCGCGCTTCATTGCAAAATCAGCAGAAAAACACCTGAAAAAATCAGGCGTTGGTGATGTGGCTTATTTTGGACCGGAAGCAGAGTTTTTCATTTTTGATGATGTTAAAATCAATGTGCAAAACAATCATGTTAGCTACTGTGTTGATTCTGAAGAAGCACCGCATAATAGCGGTACGCATTACGATACCGGCAATATGGGGCATCGCCCTAAAGCCAAGGGCGGGTATTTTCCGGAAAGCCCTGTAGACAGCTCCTCTGATATTCGCGGGGAAATGGTAACTGTTATGCAAAGCATGGGGGTGAGTGTGGAAAAGCATCACCATGAAGTTGCGCCAAGTCAATGTGAAATTGGTATAAAGTTTTCGACACTGACGGATTCAGCAGACAACACACAGCTTTATAAACATGTTGTCCACAATGTTGCTAACAGCTATGGGAAGAGCGCGACATTTTTGCCAAAGCCTATTAATGGCGATAACGGTTCTGGCATGCATTGTCATCAATCAATCTGGAAATCAGGCAAACCGCAATTTGCCGGCAAGAGCTATGCAGGCTTGTCCGAAACGGCTCTCTATTACATTGGCGGCATTATCAAGCACGCAAAAGCGTTGAACGCATTCACAAACCCTGCAACGAACAGCTACAAACGGCTTGTGCCAGGGTATGAAGCGCCTGTTTTACTGGCATATTCGGCGCGTAATCGCTCTGCATCCTGCCGTATTCCGCAGGCGACTTCACCAAATGCAAAGCGTATAGAGGTGCGTTTTCCAGATGCTACAGCAAACCCCTATCTCGCTTTTGCAGCGATGTTGATGGCGGGGCTGGATGGTATCAAAAACAAAATTCATCCGGGTGATGCTATGGAGGCGGATCTTTATGAGCTTTCAGAAGAAGAGCTATCCGGCATTCCGACTGTGGCAGGATCACTGCGAGAGGCTCTTGAAAGTCTGCGTAATGATCATGATTTCCTTTTAGACGGTAATGTTTTCACAAAAGACATGATTGATGCCTATATTGCCCTGAAAATGGAAGAGGTCGAATTATACGAGACCACTACGCATCCTGTTGAGTTTTATCTTTATTATTCAGCTTAGATGTGATTTTTAAGTTTTCTTAGGATTGACATCGTTTTATTCAAACAAAGGCCTTGTGCTTTTGACTAAAATACGAAAGGTTTGAGTATTTCGTGCCCAGTCATAGTAATCGCTATCACGTGATGGTGTAAGCAACGACAAAAAGTAAAAGTAATCGCCAGAAGTTAAAACGGCCAACCAATATTCATAACTGCTTACAGTACGCGATTGATCTAAAGCATCGTAAGCTTTTACTTGTATAACTTCAATGTCTTCATCAACCACAAAGTCTTCATAGTCAGCAAATTCTTCTTGTATCACAAGCTGAGAAGTATTTGCTTGTTCAATGAATAAATCAACTTGATCATCGATGTCTTCAACGATGTAATCACTCATAACATACACCTCCATTTTCCCCCTTAACAACTTAGTTTGAGAGAAATCATTTTTTCGTTTAACATTTAGAAGTGTTACAGACATGATATCTACGGATCGTAATAGCTTTGTTCGTATTTCCCAGGAGTTTGGATATTGAATTTCAGCAACATCCAGAAATTGATAGGGTGTCATTTGTTCAACAAAGCTGTCACTAATGAATTTGACTTTAAAAGAATCAATAACACGCTGACTAACTGCGGCCTCCTCAGCCCAATTCGACACAGGTACAACATACTGCGAAAACAATACGTTGGCACCACTGATCTGCGCAACAGCACTTGCTACGTAAGTAATATCTCTATCAATTAAAACATATATGACCTCAACACGCTTATCATCTATTACTCTCATACCCTCAAGCGTGTATCCATTCTCAAGGACATGAATAATAAGCCATTGTTCAGCTGTTAGCTTATACTCAAGGCCGACCGTCTGAACCGAAAAATAACTTCTCTGTCCGACACGGCTTGGCCCATAAAAACGATCAATCTCGCCTAACACTTTATTACTGAAAGAAAAATTAGATAATGCACCGTCTTCGTCTTTTGTCCAGTTTTTAGGTAAGCTTACCGAGTAAGCAAGCCTGTCTTCTCCAAAGGGTATTTCCTTATGCAATGTCGACTGTTTTAGAAAGTCTTCTTCCGGCATAACCGGAAGCTCCGGCATGGGCTTTTTTAGAGCATCAACAATCTTTTGAGCAAAGACTGATGGAGAGCATGCAAAGCACATGACAGCCAACATACCTAAAAAAACAATAGTATTTTTCACAATGACAACCCTCAACTTATTTCTTATTTCTATATCTTAGCATAAAACAGCACATCACAAAAACCACTTGTGTGAGCAAGCCCTCATCAAGGTTATTTCGTTTTATCGTCATTCAATTGTTGTCGTCCCATTTTGAAAAAGCCGAACGATATTGACTTGGCTGCGCCTGCGTCCTGCCTTCGGCATCGTTGGTGTCCGATTTTAAACTGTAACGATTATAAGTGATATAAATTTTACATTATGAAAAAAAATGTGGTACCCTCTGTCAAATCATATAAGTAGAGGCCATAATGTTTTATTATAAACCAAAAGAAGAAACTTTTGCCGATGTCGTCAATTCCAACCGAGAACTGGCTCAATTTTTTGACCTGACGGATATTGATTTTGAACAAATGTCGAAGAGAGACCTCAAGACTCTTGTACAAGACCGTATAGAATCAACTGCATTGTTAATTGTCGATCCTCAAGTGCGATATGCGAAGAAAGACGATATAAATTTTGGCACGGATGAAACTGAGGAAGTCAGTGATAATATCGTTGAAATAGTACCTGCATTCAAAGAGGCTGGGGCTAAAGCAGTTTTTGTTGGCAATCTTTTAGATGACGAACCTGATGAGTATAGTGATACTCATAAAATTAAATGGGAGGCTTTTGATTTTAGCGTTTACAAAACAACTGCTTCTGGTTTCAAGAGGGATAGTTCGCATAGGGATCCTAACTCTAGACTTAAAAATCTCTTTGATGAAGCTGGGATAAAAAGATTTTCCACTGGTGGTTTCGATACATCGAGATGTGCTGGGACGACTGCGATAGATGGAAAGCAAGATCATGGCTATAAGGTTAACTTTGTTAGAGATGCGACAGCCAACGGAAAACGCGCCGGAATGTCAACAGGTGTTGCGCTACATTCTTTAGAAAAAGACTATGGTATATATGCACATGATTCTTCAGAGATATTGGATTACATCGCACATCTAAAGAAAGCCGTTGAAAACCACCCTGATAATCCAATCGAAAGCAAGCCGACATTTACAGAAAATATATTGGCATTTTTAAAATAGAATCTCCTTTGCTAGCTGAGACTGATAGGAAAGCTGCGCCTTGATTTTCTTGCTTTATCAGGATAGTGATAAAAGCTTAACATGATAGGTAGCAAAAAGTTTTATGTCGGATCTATTTAAATCAAACGCCAAAACAGACGCGCCGTCCTATGATGCGTCCTCTATAGAAGTGCTTGAAGGGCTGGAGCCGGTGCGCAAAAGGCCGGGCATGTATATTGGCGGTACGGATGAGCGAGCCTATCACCATCTTGTCGGTGAAGTTCTGGATAATGCGATGGATGAGGCCGTTGCGGGGCATGCGGACTGGATTGAGATTATATTGGATGAAAAGGGATATATCACAATCCGCGATAACGGGCGCGGTATTCCTGTTGATAAGCACCCGAAATATCCTGATAAATCAGCGCTTGAGGTTATTTTAACCACGCTGCATTCAGGTGGTAAATTCTCGAATAAAGCTTATGAGACATCCGGTGGATTGCACGGTGTTGGGATTTCCGTTGTTAATGCGCTTTCCGATGATATGTGGATTGAAGTTGCGCGTGAAAAGACATTGTGGCGGCAAAACTATGCGCGGGGTATTACGACATCCAAGCTGGAAAATCTCGGTACGGTGAGCAACCGACGCGGGACGACTGTATGTTTTCATCCTGATCCTGAAATTTTTGGTGACAAGGCAAAGTTTAAACCGGCGTGGCTTTTTCAGATGGCCCGTTCAAAAGCCTATCTTTATTCAGGGGTGGAAATCAGGTGGAAATGTGATCCTGCGCTAATTCCGCAAGATAGCAAAGTTAAAGCAGAAGAAGTTTTTAAGTTTCCCAATGGCTTGATGGATTTTCTGAATACTTCACTTGAAGGCAGAAAGACAATGACGCCCAATGCTTTTCACGGGAAAGCTAACCTCCCTGATAATGAGGGGCGGGTTGAGTTTGCAATTGCCTGGCCCACTTTTGGGGACGGGTTTACACATTCTTATTGTAATACCATCCCTACTCCCATGGGCGGAACGCATGACAATGGTTTCAGGAGCGCTATTCTGCGGGGCTTGAAAGCTTATGGCGAGATGATCGGCAATAAAAAGGCTGCGCAAATTACTGCCGATGATGTTATGGGCGGTGCGGCGATGCTGTTATCCGTCTTTATCAAAGACCCGCAATTTCAGGGACAGACCAAGGAAAAGCTGGCAACGAATGGGGTTTCCAAATGGGTTGATACGGCGATTAAAGATCATTTTGACCTGTGGCTTTCCAATGATCCGCATAGCAGCAAGCAATTGCTTGATGAGATTATCCTAAAAGCTGAAGAGCGCATGCGGCGGAAAGAAGATCGTTCAAGAGCGCGCAAAACGGCAACGCAAAAACTACGCCTGCCCGGGAAACTCGCCGATTGCAGCCGCACTGATGCCGAAGATACGGAGCTTTTTATCGTTGAGGGGGATTCTGCGGGGGGGTCTGCAAAACAAGGGCGCAATCGGGAAACGCAGGCTATTTTGCCGTTGCGGGGGAAAATCCTCAATGTGGTTAGCGCAACAAGAGATAAAATTCGTGCTAATCAAGAGATTAGTGATCTTACGCAAGCACTGGGCTGCGGCGTTGGGAAAGAGTTTGATCTGAACAAATTACGCTATGAACGTATTATTATTATGACCGATGCGGATGTTGATGGGGCGCATATCGCATCGCTTTTGATCACGATGTTTTATAACCAAATGCGCCCTCTCATTGAAGAAGGGCATTTATATATCGCACAGCCCCCACTCTATCGTCTTGTGAGTGGTACTTTAAGCGCCTATGCGCGGGATGATGCGCATAAAGACGAGCTGATGGAAACGATGTTCAAAGGCAAAAAGAAAGTTGAAATCAGCCGCTTTAAGGGGCTCGGCGAAATGCCGGCGAAACAGCTTAAAGAAACAACAATGGACCCGCAAAAGCGGACATTACTCCGCGTAACCCTGCCTGATGCAATTGCAGCGATGGGGCTTTCTGCTGACAATGATATTGAAGGCGGGTTGCCGGAGGGCACGACATTAGCGGATGTTGATGATCTTGTTGAACGCCTGATGGGCAAAAACGCAGAAAGCCGTTTTCGTTTCATACAAGATAATGCCGAATTTGCCGATAATATTGATGTATAAATGCCAACCTTAACAAAAAAGCAAATCATACTCGGTGTAAGCTTTTTAGGCGGTCTTTTTGCTTTAATGCTCATTCTGATTGGGATTACAACGATCCCAGGCACTATTGATACGCGTTTACAAAAATCATTGCAAATTTATGGGTTTCAAACTGAGAATATAGAAAAAATCGAGAAAAGATGGGGCGCAATTCGCTACCACAATCTTGGCTTTGGACAAAATGAAGAGAATAGCATTGATCGATTAACTGTTTATTTTGATCTATCCGGCTTTTTTCAAAAACGATTGAAGCGGTTGGAAATTGACGGGCTATATCTTTCCGGGGATATTGATATCGATAACAAAGTATCAATTAAGGGATATGAGATTTTGCCGGATTTTGATGCAATCAAAACATCCGGTGTACAGAATTTCCAGATCAAAAATATAAATTTCTCTTTTTTAAGTGCGCATTTTGGCGGGTTACGCGGCACGGCTAATATCACCGGACAACAGGATAATGGCGCACAAATCTGGACAGGCAATATTGATAGCCGTCAGGATCAGCTTGAGCTGATTGCGAAATTTAATGGGCAGTTGAATGAGAGCACGAAGTGGTTTGTGGACTTTGAGATTGAAAATGCCAAGCTGGAACGCGGATGGGGGAAAATCACAAGAGCACATGGAAATGCGAGCTGGTCAGGACAAAGTTCCCGGTGGGAAAAGCTAAGGGCGGACATTAATGCGGGTGGGTTTATCGTGCATAATACGCCTTGGGAAAATGCATCGATAACAATTGATAATACGCCCAAAACCATCAAAACAATTATTGCTGCAAAATCTGCGGGCTTAGAAGAATTGGAACTCAACCTTGATGCGCTTTATCATGATAAGGCGCTAAAATGGAATGCCACGGTTCATGCACCGACATTTGAGCAAATGCTCTCCTATTTTACCAAAGTTAAGATGATGCCATTTTCAGAGGAGATATTTTCTGATTGGCGTACAGAAAAAGAGGTGTCGCTTCTTTTGAGCAATAAAAATAAAAGCCTGATATTTAATGTCAGAAATCCAATGCAAGAAATTGATATAAAAGGAAAAATAACCCCTGAATCGACCAACTTACTAAAGGTGCTTTCAGTCATTCCTGTCAGTTTAACGACTAAAATTCCAAGTGCCGAATGCAAAACTAAAGGTGTACAACAACAAGCCATATGCAGCTTTCATGTGCAAGAAATAGACGGTTCTTATATTTTAGCTGAATGACTATATAAATTATGGGTAATCACAAGAATCATATGTCACTTTTGCAAAGCTGCGCGCACCATCTGTTACTGTAAAACGATATTCGCGCGCACCAACGACCATAGAATGGTGGATAGGGAAAGTCCCCTCTTTGCGGTCAACCTCACCGCTTAATGCTTTAAAGTCAACGCTGACCGCTCTTGACGGATCGAACCAAGCCTCTGGCTGGCCATTTTCATTCCTGGCAGATGCGCCATTACCGGAAACAATGATCGAGCCATCGGCGACACTAATTTTGCTTGTCGGTCCCTGGCTTGTTGGTGTTGAAACCACAAAGCGCTTGGTATCAATTTCAGAGCAATTGCTGGGCGGTCTTGCAGAGCGAATAAGGAAAGCAAGCCTTTCAGGGTCACGGCCTTCTTGTAATTGCTTGCGCAAAAGCGCGACTAAGTCCCGAACAGGCCCCTCGGGGAGCTGTTCATCATATATTTTCTTAAGCTGTTCATATCGCATACTGGCTGTCTGTGCCTCTGAGCGCATATCAATGAGGGATTGCTCCATCTCTTCTGCCTGAGTGGACATGGATTTTACGCGCTGTCTTAAGATTTTTTCCTGCTGCCCGGCAGTTTGCATGCCAAACCAAAAGCCCGTGCCGAAAATTAGAAGCAGGATAAACGTGCCGACCATAAAACTTGCTGTACGCGCTGCGGCACGTTTTCTATAGCGGTCATGCGGGTTGTAATCTGACAAGCTCATAAAATTAAAAATCGCTACCTAGAGGCCAAAATAATATTGAATAACGAAAATATAAGTTATCCACAAAACCAACACAAGTGGCACACCGCCTCTTAAATAATCACGAAAACGATAGTGCCCCGGCCCCATGACAAGCAGATTTGTTTGGTATCCAATTGGGGAGGCAAAAGAACAATTCGCAGCAAATATAACAGTAAGTGCAAATAGGAAGGTTAAATCCTGCCCGCCGGTTAATATGGGATCGAAACTTCCGGCAAGATTGACTGCAATCGGAGTAAACAGGATAGCGCAAGCGTTATTGCTCAAGATATTGGTTGCTATAGCCACCAGTAAAAACAAAGCAGCAAGCATTGTGGCAGGTGTATTTGTAAATGGCAGGTCGATGATAAGATTGGCAATATAGGTTGCACCGCCGGAAGCTTGAAGCGCCGTTCCAAGTGCCAGCATTGAGCCGACGAGTAAGAATATTTTGCGGTCTATCGCCCGCGTTGCCTGCCGGATATTCAAGCACCCTGTAGCAATCATCATAGCAGAGCCAGCTACGGCGGCGACAGGGATTGATAAAAACCCTAATGCTGCTGATGCAATTGTTAATGCGAAAACGCAAAAAGCCAAAGGCGCTTTATCAGGAACAGGTAAATCACGTTTTGAGCCTGAAAGAACAATAAAGTCAGGATTATAGCGTAACGAATCTACAGCAGCACGGCGCCCTGTAATTAACAGCACATCTCCAGCTTCTAAGCGGATACGCCCTAAACGGCGGCGAACAACCCGCGCACGGCGCTGAATACCCAAGACTATCGCGCCAAACTGGCGATGGAAATTAACATGATCGAGCGACATATCAATCATTCTGGAAGCTGGTGTAATCATGATTTCCGCAAGCACGCGTGTTTCTGCATTGCTCGTTTCAGATACAGGCCCGGATTCATCGTCAACTTGTTTATCCAGCGCTTGTGTTTTGTCTTCAGATAATAAAAACCCGGGGAATTTTGACAGCATAGACATCAGAGAATCCCGCGTTGCCGCAACAATCAGCGTATCATTCTCTTGCACGACATAACCATCGAAAGGCGGTAAAATAAGTTGCCCGCCACGCTGCACAAGCTTAATATTTAATTCTGGAAATCCTGGAAACCTTCCGTCAACGCATGAAACACCCAAAAGAGCGCTCTCATCGTCAATATCAAGCTCGGCGACGAATTCTTTTTTACTGCCCGCAAGATCGCGTGCCATAGTTGCCCGATCTTTCATCAGGCGCGGTACAAAAATCAAAACATACACAAAGCCAACACCTGCTAATATTCCGCCCGGAATAACAAAATCAAAAAAGCCAATAGGCTCATACCCCATTTCGACCATTGCGCTAGAAACAAGCAGATTTGTTGATGATCCTATGAGAGTTGTCATACCGCCCAGAATAGCGACATAGCTAAGAGGAATCATGATTCGGCTATCAGACATGCCTATCGAATGCGCGAGAACTTGTAACAAGGGAATAGCAATAATCACCAAGGGTGTGTTGTTCATAAATGCAGAAATAATAAGGACAAAAATCAATATCAGAATAATAGAAAACCAAGCCTTTTTCTTGTTCTGAAATGTTAATAGTTTTGTTAAAACCCTTAAGGCATCTGATTGTATCATCGCCTGCCCCATCACCAAAAGCGCCAGAACGGCAATAAGGGATGGATTGGCAAACCCGGCGAGAAGCGCATAAGGATCAATGGTATTTTTGCCTGATATCTCATAAAGAGGGAAGATTTGGCCAAATAACATAAGGGCTGTTAAGACAGCTATACTAGTCACTTCGATAGGAATTTTTTCTCGAATAAAGGCAACGATGGCTGCTCCGGTCAAGAAGAGTGTAAACCACATATGTATGACTGGATCGATGACAAATGACATAAACCAGAACAGGCTCCTAATAGATTAAACGATATACGCAACGAGGAATTGAATATTACGGCGAGCGTCCCTCATCACGCAAGCCTGTTTCTACAAAATCACTAATATTTCTAAGGCCTATGCGGAAGAGGACTTCTGTGCCGCTATCACCGGATGAATCATCAGTCAGATTGCGTATCCCCTGCAAGGACCAGGAAACACATTGACCAAAATAATCGATTCCCAGTGAGCCGCGGCGAAGGCCGGGATCTACCCCTAAATCATGTTGGGACGCTATGCGCATGCGCCATTTAGGGTTAAAATAATATTGTGCGTTAGTACCTATTTGTTCACGCGTTTCATTAAGTTCCGTACCCGAAATCGGCTGCGCATACAGGTAATTGAGGCCCAAGCGAAAACGGTTCCAATCCGCGTAAGAGTCCAGCTCATGGCGTTCCGGACTGAGGTTTTCGTTATTTAACTGAAAACGATATTGCATGCGGTAACGGTTATTGAGATCGCCTTTAATGTAACCGACAATATCCGAGCTTCTATTGCTTAGACCGGAGCCGGTTCTGAAAGGGTTATTATCTTTATCAAAACGATAGCTTTGTCCCAGAAAAAATTCAGCATTGCTCTGCTCATAGCCGTTCAGTGCGGTGCGCATGCCATAAGTTACACGACTTTGATCTTCAACGACATCAAGCCCCGGAAAACGGTTTGGCTCGAAAAGGTTACTCGCATCCAGCTGTACGTCCTGGGAGTCTTCGTTCGGGATTTCATCATTCTCATCATTTTCCGTTGATGCGGTAATCGCAACCAGAGGCTCGATTACCATTTGCGCTTTTTCAAAATTACGCGCTACGGGATAGGATGTTTCTATATGGACTTGCGGGAAAAAGCGCGTTTCCAGTGAATCGCTCTCGTTACCTGATGTCGTGGTAGAAATATCAGGATCGTTAACGTGAAAAGCATCGCCACGTAAGCTCAGATCAAGATTGGAGACCAGCCCGTAATCAGATACAAGCCTTCGTTTCCAGCCCACATCCGCAGAAGCCCTGATCATATCTTGATCTGAACCTTCTCGAAACAGGCTTAATAAGCCTAAAGATGCATCCCAGCGGCCTTTTATGAAAGGAACAGCACCGGGTTTTCCGGTAAAACTCGCAAATAATTCAGGCAGAACACCGGGCTGGTCAACCTGACGCTCGCTTACGCGAATATCCTTAAAAAGCTGTACCAAAGCTGTCGCGTAGTTACGTCCGGAAAACCTTTCAGCGAAGATAGTATTCACCAAAACATCTTCATCCGTGATATCGTATTGACGGACATATTGATCATCGCTCACATAGGCCACATCAAAGCCGGAGCGCCATTGATCATTCATATCCCAGCGCCCTTTTGCAAAGGCGTGCCCCCGTAGTTCATCATCCCTTGCTATATTCGTTCCATCAGCAAGCTCTTCTGTGCGGTCAGAATAGGTAACACTGCCATCAACAATAAGGCCGGCGCTATCCCAGCGTTGTCGGTATTCAATAAGGCCAAGTGGCGCTTGCTCTGTCATGGCTTGCAGACCAAATGTTGCATCCTTATCCGGCGCGATTGCTACATAATACTCATTTCTAATGAACGCACCCAGATCGCTGTTAAACCCAAGAGACGGCGAGAGAAAGCCGCTTTTTTGTTTCACGGTTCCGTCTGCATGCGAAAAATAAGGAGTATAGGCAATCGGCACGCCGTAAACATTAAAACGTGCATTGCGGTAAGATATGCGCGCATCTTCCTCATCGTGCGTTACCTTTGAGGCAACAATTTTCCATGGCGGTGCGCGGCCGGGGTCTTTTTTGCATGGATCACAAGCGGTATAGCTTGCGCCTTCCATGATTGTACGCGCGCCCTCTTCGCGTCTACCCTTATCAGCGGCAAAGCGTGACCCGTCAGCCAGGGTCGTTTGGAGGTCATCAACCGTTCCATTTTGAAGTTCATTCGAGTATTCAACATTCTGCGAGAGATAGATATCCCCGCTTTGCTCGTTCAAGACGACATTACCGCTTGCGCGAACAGTATCCTGATCAATCGCATATTCGACCTTATCAGCACGCAAAATCCGGTCATCCTGAACGATAATGACATCCCCTTGCGCACTAACGATACGCTGAATGTCATTGTAATTCATAATATCAGCTTCGATATCCAAAGGCTGCTTTTCTGGAGGTGCCTCGGCACTTAGAGGCGATGTTAGGAAATTAGTGTAAGTATTTGTTTTTATATTTTTATGCGCATCCAATGAAGGGGAATCATAAATCTCATTATCGGATATGATTTGCGGCTGGGAAGGCGGTGCATCAATATTAATGTCACCATATCCCGTTAGCAATTGCGCATGTGATATCGCAGGAAGTATGCAATAGGCCGCAGACAATAATAAGACTCTTTTTGCTTTAGCCAAAGAATGCCGGAACATCTTCCCCAAACCCCTTTACACCGTCAGTATCAGCTTTTTTGCCTCTTTCGCGTTTTGATTTAGCCTGCTTCTTTTTGGGAAGTTCTTTGACAGAAGCATTTTTCTTTGCCTTGCTATTTGGCTGATCAAATTTTTGTGTAGTGATTTTGCCATCTATCAGCTTTTCAATCGCCTCGACGAATTTTTCATCATCGCCTTGTGATGCAAAGCTCCATGCGCGACCATCCATCCCTGCCCGGCCTGTGCGCCCTATGCGATGCACGTAATCATCGGCATTGAATGGGACATCATAGTTAAAGACGTGTGAGAGCCCCTGAACATCCAGTCCGCGTGCTGCGACATCGCTGCAGACTAAAAGGGTTATCTCGTCATTTTTAAAGGCTTCAAGGGTTTGCGTACGGGATTTTTGATCCATATCACCATGCATTTGTCCGACGCTAAAATCTTTGGATTTCAAAAACTTGGTTAAGTCGCCGATATCGCGTTTCCGGTTACAAAACACAAAGGCATTTTTAACATTTTCTGATTGAATTACCTTTAGCAGCGTTTCGCGCTTTTTAAGGCGATCACACCAGACTAAAAATTGTTCGACATTAGCAGAGGTGGATGCAGGCGGAGCAACAGAAACTTCTTTCGGATTACTTAAAAACTTCTCGGTCAGCTTTTTGATTTCCGGCTGCATGGTTGCAGAAAATAGTAATGTTTGACGTAACGGTGACAAGAGCGAGACGATTTTCTCAATGTCAGGGATAAAGCCCATATCGAGCATACGATCGGCTTCATCAATTACCAGAACCTTGATATCGGTCATGAGGATTTTACCGCGTTCAAACAGATCAAGGAGCCTGCCAGGTGTTGCGATCAAAACATCCGCCCCACGCTCTAAAATCTTGATCTGGTCATTCATGGATGAGCCGCCGGTCAACAAGACCTTTGAAAGATTATGATTCTTTCCGTAGGTGTCAAAATTCTCTGCGATTTGCGCGGCCAACTCCCGTGTTGGCGATAAAATTAAGGAGCGCGGCATACGTGCCTTTGCACGACCACCAGAGAGAATATCAATCATTGGCAGGGTAAAGCTTGCAGTCTTACCTGTTCCCGTTTGCGCAAGACCCACGAGATCGCGCCCCATCAGTATAATAGGAATAGATGCTTCCTGAATCGGTGTAGGCTTTTCATAGCCGCAATCCGCAATGGCTTTGAGTGTCTCGGGGGACAGTCCTAAATCTTCGAAAGACATGAGAGATTAACTTGATTTCCAGCTAGATTTACTTCAATTTTCATTATGCCCTAAGCAGTAGCGAATAACAGGGTTAAACGCAAGAATTTAAAAGGTTTCCCACATATGAGTTTAAATATCGCCATTCAAATGGATCCGCCATCAAGCATTAGCCCGGAAAAAGATTCAACTTATGCGTTGGGGCTAGAGGCGCAAAAACGCGGACACAAATTGACGTATTATAACGCGGATAGCTTGAAATTGAAAAACGGTGTTGTAAATGCAGAGTGCAGTCTGCTGACCTTTTATGATGATAAAACGCACCATTTTGAACTGAGCTCATTTTCAAAAATTGCTTTAAAAGAGTTTGATATCATATTGATACGCAATGATTTTAATGATCCTTTGAGCTATAATTCAATGACCCACATATTGGATCACCTGGCACAGGATACCTTGGTGTTGAACAATCCCACAGGCGTTCGTGAGTCCCCTGAAAAAATACTTATTACCCATTTCCCTGAGCTTGCTCCGCAAACGCTGATCACGCGTAATCTGGATGATATCCGACATTTTGCAGGTGAGATCGGTGATTTGATTATTAAGCCTTTAAACGGTTTTGGCGGGATGGGTGTTTATCATATAAAACAAGGCGATCCTAATCTATCGTCTGTTTATGAAATGCTTTGCGCCCTTCATAGTGAGCCTTTTGTTATTCAGGAATACCTGCCGGATATCCAAAAGGGTGATAAGCGGATTATTGTGGTTGAAGGAGACCCCATCGCGGCGCTGCTTCGCGTCCCTGCCAAAGCTTCTGCGCGGGCGAATTTAGCCGCAGGCGGCAGCGCGGAAATCGGTGAGATCACTGAACGGGACAAGGAAATCTGCGCGGCGCTTAAACCGGAATTGATTAAAAGAGGTCTGGTTTTTGTCGGGCTGGATGTAATTGGTAACTATGTAACGGAAATAAATTCCAAATCCCCAACCGGGCTTCAACATATCCATCAATTACAAGGGCTTAATTGCGCAGAGCAGATATGGGATGCTTATGAAGCGCGGTATGATGCGTTCAAACATTAATGCGCGTGATTGTGATCATGCGCCGCATGTGAATTCGTTTGCGTGACTTCATGCGCGCTGTGATCATGCCCATGATGCTCATCCATCGGACGATGGACTAGAAAATAAATACTGACATTAACGACAAACAAAAAAGTCGCAATTTTTAGAATCTTCTCAGCGCTTTTTTTGCGGGGAGCGCATATCTCGTGATCGGGCCCCATGCTCTCGCAATCAATCTTTTGTGCGTAATCATGCAATAGCCACCCTACGAAAATGACCAGCCCAGACGCTATGATAATGGGGATTTCCCAGTCATGAATGAGATCATGCATGAAATCAATACCTGGCGGTACTGCGCCAATCACACCAAGCCCGACCAGTAAACTTAACAAGCTGAAAATAGTCGGAAGTACACAGCAAAAAATGTGGCTGGCTTCTGTTGCCAATGCTGTGTAGTTGATTACTTTTTCAAGTTTTTGCATGTCTGATTTTTATATTATGACAGACAAAAATACAAGCAGAAACTACAGTGCTATTTCATTTGCAAAAGCGCCGTCTTTAATGTGCATTTCCGCTTTTTCCACACCAGACCAGTTATCAATTTTTAGATTCCCCACGAGATCAAATGATGCTGTTTTATCTTTTAGAAGCGCATCACCTAAATCTGTTCCAACGGCTTTGAAGGCCATCGCTTTCATCCATGTGCCGCCTTCCCAATCAGAAATCATGACACGAATATGCGCCTCCCCAACAATATCGGCTCTATGGATACGAATATTTTGAAAGAGAAATAAAGGCTCGGGATACTCTTGCCCGAACGGGCCGATGCTATCTTGAAAGAGATGAATTAACTTTGGGGTTGCACCGCGCACCGTTAAAACGCCGTCAAGCTGCGTGATTACATTAGGATCAGTATTTTTCATCTGCTTTTCAATATGAGTGTTCAGGAAATCACGAAACGCCTCGATTTGTGAGGCAGTAACAGTAAACCCGCCAGCCATGGCATGGCCACCTCCCTTTGTAATTAAGCCACCATTGCGCGCATCAATAAAAGCCTCGGCGATATGGATACCAGGGATGCTTCGCCCTGAACCACGCCCTTCGCCGTTTTCTAAAGCAACAACAACGGCGGGCTTACCGAATTTATCCTTGAGCCGTCCGGCCACAAGGCCGCTAAGCCCCTGATGAAAATTCTCGCTTGCTGCGAAAATAATGGGGTTTTGATCGAGGCCTTCCGCTTCTACTTGCGCTAATGCCTCACGTTCCATCTCACTCTGTAAGGCTTTGCGCCTATCGTTACAATCATTAAGCACCCATGCGATTTCATTCGCACGCGCCGGATCATTGGTGGATAATAGTTCCGCACCTAAATCCGATTTATGTACGCGTGATCCTGCATTGATTCTTGGCCCTAAAATGAACCCTGCATGATAGGGCTGTAACGGGTCATTGATTTTTGAGACACCAATAAGCTCTTTTAAACCAATATTTTTGGTGTTCTGCATAATATCAAAACCGCGCCGCACAAATAGGCGATTAAGCCCCAGCAAAGGTACCATATCGCAAACCGTTCCCAGCGCGACAAGGTCAAGCCACGCCATTAAAAGCGGCTTATCAATACCGTTATCAGTAAAAAAATTATCGCTGCGTAATTTGTTATTGATCGCGATTACCGCCATAAAGGTCACACCAACAGCGGCGAGGACATCAAGGCCGCTATCATCATCTTTGCGTTTTGGATTAATGACATGTTTCGCCGCGGGCAAAGCATCTTCGGCTTCATGGTGATCGAGGATAACAATATCAAGCCCCATATCTGCACCGGCTTGCACCGTCTCAAAGGCTGTCGTACCACAATCAAGCAGAAACAAAATTTCCGCACCATCATCGCGTAATTTTTGCAGCGCCGCTTCATTTGGGCCATAGCCTTCAGTCAGACGACCCGGAATATAAATCGGTGCATCGATGCCGCAATGTTTTAAAAACCGGTACATCAGCGCAGAAGATGTTGCGCCATCCACATCAAAATCCCCAAAGATTGCAAATTTTTTGCCTTCACCGATTGCTGTCGCAATCTCAGTTGCCATCGCTTCCATACCAGCCATGATAAAGGGGCTTGGGAGGTGGTCTTTGAAGGTGGGCTTCAGAAATGCCGCGATTTTATCCTGCGCAATGCCCCGCCCCGCGAGCATCCTCGCCGCTATTTCCGGGAGATCATGCGTCCGCGCTATCTGCTCTATTGCGGATAAGTCAAAATCGGGCAATTCCCAACTGGCTTTATTGAAAGAAAGTGAGTTTGACATAAAGCAAGAGCAATCGCTTATATATTCTTAATCCAGTTCTTACGCTCGAAATTATGCGTTGCTTCAACGCGGCGGACAGTGCCGGATTTGGAACGCATCACGATGGATGAAGTCTTTGCTCCGCCTGCATATCGGCGGACACCACGTAGCATAGAACCATCCGTTACGCCCGTCGCGGCAAACATGACATTGCCGGGCTTTGCAAGATCGTCTGTTGTGTAAATTGCATTCAGATCGGTAATCCCCCATTTCTCAGCGCGCTCGCGCTCAATATCTGTATGAAAAACCAGACGCCCGAGCATTGCACCGCCTGTACATTGAAGCGCCGCCGCCGCCAGCACACCTTCCGGTGCGCCGCCATTACCAACATAAAGATCAATCCCTGTGTCAGCCTCGGTGGTTGCGATCACGGCGGAAACATCACCATCGCCTATCAGGTTAATCCGTGCGCCTGCTGCACGCACGCCAGCAATAAGGTCTTCGTGACGGGGGCGATCAAGGATACAAACGGTTAGCTCGCCAACTTTTGCGCCTTTTTCTTTCGCTAATTTTTCAAGCACATCACTAATAGGCGCATCAAGATCCAAAATATTGGGATCAATACCCGGCCCTACTGCGATTTTATCCATATAAGTATCCGGCGCATTCAAAAAGCCGCCTTCATCTGTCATCGCAACAACCGCCAGCGCATTTGGCCCGCCCGATGCTGTAATATCCGTACCTTCCAAAGGATCCAGTGCGATATCGATCTTTGGCCCTTTGCCATCGCCAACCTCTTCACCGATATAAAGCATTGGCGCTTCATCGCGTTCACCCTCGCCGATTACAATCCGCCCCTGAATATGCAGAGAATTCAGCGCATCGCGCATTGCATCAACCGCAACCTGATCGGCGGCGACCTTATCACCGCGCCCGACTTGGTTGGATGCTGCCAAGGCTGCGGCTTCTGTGACGCGCACAACTTCCAATGCTAAGTTTCGATCCATAAAGGCATCAAGTTCGCTCATATTCTCTACTTTCTGTGGTTGTCCCATGTTTATATTTCCTCTTCATTTGTTATTTATAACTGTCATTTCGAGAAAAGCGAGAAATTCCCCTAATTATTATGAGATCCCTCCGCTTAAGCGTTCGGGATGACATCGCTTTACTGTTAATTCAATTCTTCAATCCGCATCAGGCAAGGCTCATTGCTGACGCATTCTAGTTCTTTTATCTGATCACAGGCTGCTTTGATAGAAGCCTGCTTCGCCTCATGTGTTGTCATCACAAGCGCAACGGGTGCTTCAGGGTCGCGGCCATGTTGAATAAAGCTTTCGATCGATACATCATGATCGCGCAGGATTGCAGAAACATCTGCAATCACGCCGGGTTTATCCAAAACTTCAAGCCTTAAATAATAACGGCTAACCGTTTCGCCCAAATCAATCCATGCCGGGTCTTTCAAATCATTAGCAGGAATGCCGAATGTCGGGATATCAGTACCCCGCGCCAGATCAATAATATCGGATAAAACAGAAGATGCCGTTGGCCCCTCCCCTGCCCCGCGCCCAACCAAAAGGCCACTATCGACAAAATCGCCCTCAACCTGAACCGCGTTAAAAACACCTTCGACAGCGCCAATACGGCTATTGATAGGAACGAGGCAAGGCTCTAGCACTTGCATAACCTTGCCGTTTAGTTTACGCGCAATGCCCAGTAATTTTATGCGGTAGCCAAGCTCTGTGGCAAAAGAAATATCAACCGATGTAATATGACGAATACCGGTCATCTGCAAGGATTTAAAATCCGGTTTTGTGCCGAAAGCAATCGCCGCGAGCAAAGCAAGCTTATGCCCCGCATCATCACCATCCACATCAAAGGAAGGGTCAGCCTCCGCATAGCCCAAATCCTGTGCTTCTTTGAGAATATCGGCGAAATCACGTCCGGTTTCCCGCATTGCCGTCAGGATATAATTGGATGTACCGTTTAATATCCCGAAGACGGCTTGAATATCATTACCTGCAAACCCTTCGCGCAAGGCTTTCACAATGGGAATACCGCCCGCTATCGCGGCCTCATAAGCAAGGGCGACATCGTTTGTTTCAGCAATTTGCGCAAGCTCCGCACCGTGATGCGCAAGCAATGCTTTATTGGCGGTAATGACATGCTTGCCCTTGGATAAAGAATTTTTAACCAGATTAAGCGCAAGCCCCTCTGAGCCACCAATCATTTCAACGACACAATCAATGGAATTGCTATTGGCAAGGTCTTCGGCATGATCAACCCAGTCATAGCCGGACAGATCAACGCCGCGATCTTTGTTGCGATCTTTGGCAGATACACTGATAATTTCAACAGGCCGCCCGGCACGTGCCGCCAAAACGTCGCCATGTTGCTGGATGTTTTTGACAACACCCGCGCCGACTGTTCCTAATCCCGCTATGCCTAAACGAAACGCATTACTCATATTTTGTTTTTCCTTATTCTTAAATAGTTGCCTAAGGTTTTAATGTCTTTTGCATTGGAATATCAATTGGATAAATCTCCACACCTGGATTCATCACCAAGCCCTTGCTTTGAGAAGGCTCCGGTTGATCTAGTGGCGTAAAATTATTCTCCGCAGACTGTCCATCTAAATCGAGGTTATATATCTCAATACTGCCTTTTGATTTCTGGTAAATAACATTTTCAACAGCAAATTCGTCAGAACCATAGGTGTCCGACTCAAGCCCTTCTGATGTTACCTCTATGGTCTCTTCAGTGTTGAAATATGAACAAGAAGCCAGTAACAGGACAGACATACAAATTCCAATAGATTTTAAATTTTTCATTGTATTCTCTTTTTTTTATTGCAAGCTTATATTAAGCATTTCAGAACGCTAGGAAAGCAAAATATGTCACAAAAGCAAAACGCAGCACAAAAACAAAATATTGCAGCTGAAGAAGAGCAATTTCAGCCACTTGACCCTATTGCATTCTCACACAGTATGGCTGCAGCTTATGAGCGCGCCAGACCGATTATAGAAGAGTTTATTGAAAAGCAAGCTGAGGAAGGCGTTCAGCTGGATTTCGACCCCTTAAATATCAGTGAAAGCTATACAGAATTCCTGGAGAGCTTTTGGAGTAACCCGGAGCAATTTTGGGAGCTGCAAGTAGAGTATTGGCAGAAAAATATGGAATTGTGGCAGGAAAGCACGCTCAAATTCATGGGAGAAGACGCAAAGTCAATCATTGAACCACAGGCTGGTGACAGACGTTTTAAAGCCCAGGAATGGCAGGAGAGCGCTCTATTTGACTTTATTAAGCAATCCTATCTTCTGACCTGTGAATGGATGGATAAATCTGTACGCAGTGCTCAAGATCTGGATGACATGAAAAAGCAAAAACTGGCATTCTCAACACAGCTTTTTGCAAACGCCCTTTCTCCAACTAATTTTGCAATGACAAATCCTGATGTCATTAAAGAGACAATGAAAACAGGTGGGGAAAACCTGATTAAGGGGTTTGAAAACCTGATTGAAGATTTGCAGCGCGGGGACGGAACGCTCAAAATCAGCACAACAGACTATAACGCTTTTAAACTCGGCGAGAATATTGCGACCACCAGAGGAAGTGTTATTTACAAAAATGACCTGATAGAGCTTATTCAATATGAAGCTACAACCAAGGATGTTTTCAAACGCCCTCTACTCATTATACCGCCCTGGATCAATAAATATTACATTCTGGATCTTCGTGAAGATAACTCATTTATCAAATGGGCTGTCGAACAAGGTCATACTGTTTTTGTTATTTCATGGGCAAATCCGGATAAAGAGCTCGCGCAAAAGCAATTTGAAGATTACATGCATGAAGGCGTGATTGCAGCGCTTGATGAGATAGAGAAAATCACAGGGGAACCGGATGTTAATGCTATTGGATATTGCCTTGGCGGCACATTGCTAACCATAACCCTTGCCTATCTAAAAGCACATCAGCAGGAAAAACGCATTGCATCCGCAACTTTCTTTACCACCCTGATGGATTTCACACATGCAGGCGATCTCAAATTATTCATGGATGATGAGCAGCTCAAGCTTATGGATCGTCAGATGGAAGAATCGGGTGTTCTCGATGGCAAGCATTTGCAACAAACATTTAGCCTGTTACGCGCCAATGACCTGATATGGTCTTTTGTCATTAACAATTACCTACTCGGCAAAGAGCCTTTTCCTTTTGATCTCTTGTATTGGAATGATGATTCCACCAATATGCCCGCTGCAATGCATAGTTTTTATCTGCGCAAGCTTTACCGCGATAATCTATTGGTAAAGCCAAACGGCATATCCATGAAAGGAACACCGATTGATATATCAAAAGTCAAAACACCGTCTTATTTCCTATCAACGCGTGAAGATCACATAGCGCCGTGGCGCGCAACTTACGCCGGGACGCAATTGCTAGGCGGGGAGAAACAATTTACGCTCGCCGCATCTGGTCACATCGCAGGTGTTATTAACCCACCGGTTAAAAATAAATATTGCTATTGGACTTCACAAAAAACGCCAAAATTACCGGATGACTGGATGAAGAGCACGACCGAAAAGCATGGATCATGGTGGCCACATTGGCAGGAATGGATAGCAAAACTTTCAGTTGAAAAAACAGCAGCACGGGCAATTCAAAAGCCTTTAGAAGCTGCGCCAGGTTCCTACGTTAAGAAAAAAGCTGCATAAGCCTTTTAAAATCTGATAAAATTTTAAGATGAAATTTTTTAAAATATTAGTTTTCTGCCTTGCAATGGTTACAGCATACCCTGCTTTAGCTGAAGAAAAATATGTTGAACAAATCGCAGACGAAATTTATGACGCAATATATGAAGAACAATTTGATATAGCTGAAACAATTCTTAACTATCACATAACAGAAAACTCTGTTACGCGTCATGGTTCAGATACATTTACAACAGCCATTAATATTGTGCTGAAAAGGATTAATGATGAAAATGGATTCATACTCTGGCAGAAAAAAACAGATAAGTGGTTATCTCAATCAAAAAGAAGTTTTTCATCCGAGTTTTTCCACCATCAAATAAGATATAAAAATTCCTTGCACTTTAAAAATTCAAAAGAGTGGAAGAATCTTTTACAAAGCGTAAGAAGAAAACACCAGAAAACGCTCGATAGTTTTTACGATAGCGCCCTCAGGTTATTACACAAATATCCTGATCACTGGCGAATACACTCAGACATTGTCGCAAATTACACAGACTACAATTTAACATATGAAGAGCTAAACGAACATCTCTTTGAAACTCAAAAATTAAAGCCGGGCGATGTTGCAAGCATGGTGGGTCATATAAAGTCTCTGGCACATGAATCGCTTGGGCGCGATGATGATATTATTACCAAGGGCATTTCCAATATTTTAAAAAAATATCCTGAACGTAATCTTTCTAAACCTGAATATATAGATGAAAAAACAAAGCAGGAAATCAAGGAAGAAATTTTTGAGCTCACAATTGCCAGAGTTTTAAGTACTGCGCGCCGGTATAACCAGAAGTCAACAAAGAATTCTTCGGCTCCATCACTAATTCCACTCGCATATAAAACAATATACAATGACCTAAAGTCATATTACGGTGAAAGCTCAGAAAAACTGCAAACGCATCCGCTTTCAATTAAAAGACAAGCCGTATGGAATGAAATTGTAGAAAGTTATAATCTTCTGACAAGAAGATTTCCCAATAGTGGTCATTACCTCTCTGATTACCTGGAAATATCCATGGAATTAAAGCGCAACGATCAGATTGAAAACATTATTAATAAAATAGAAAAGCATGATCCAAATTATCACCCGGCTCGTTTAAAGCCTCTGGAATGTCTTTATTTTAGCACGATTAAGCCTGAAAACCGGACACCAGAGCGCACTGAAAAGATGTATCAGACATGCAAAATAGCTGTGAATTTCAAAGACGAAGAAATTTACCACTATCGAGCTGGCTGGGCTGCAAGGCAACTGGGGTACTATGAAGAATCAAATATGCTTATTGAAAACGCCCTCAAACTGGCACCGGATAGTTACATTTACATGACAGATATATGCTGGAATTACAAAGATTTAAACATATATGATAAAGCTCTGGATTATTGCAACAAAGCTATCACAACAAACAGAATGCATCCCCGCGCATGGCTAGGGCGCTCACATATATATTATCATGGCTTCAAAGATAGTGTGCAGGCGCAAAAAGATGCCGAGCAGTATAAAAGGCTGACTAAATGAGAAAAAAACTCCACAGGTATATTGCCATAAGGTGTTGTGATGTTTTTTATCATCTATGGTAAAATCAACGCACTGTTTCAAAACAAGCTTTCTAGCGGTATTAAAATACCCTTATTTTACCTCTCTGTTTTCGTTTAATTTTATTGACATTATTTGCAGAAAGAGGCATAAACCGTTCACGAATTTAATATGAAGGATAAAAACCATGTCAGGAACAACCAATACAAAGCCTGCAGATGTTAATAAAAAATGGATCATTGTTGATGCCAAGGATGTCGTCCTTGGGCGTCTTGCAAGCATTATTGCACTTCGTCTGCGCGGCAAACATAAACCAAGCTACACCCCGCATGTTGATGATGGTGACAACGTTATTGTGATCAACGCAGATAAGGTTCGCTTAACAGGTAATAAGCGCGAAGGCGATATTTTCTATTGGCATACTGGCTATCCCGGCGGGATTAAACAACGCACTAAAGGGCAAATCCTTGATGGAAAGCATCCAGAACGTGTTGTTGAAAAAGCCGTACAACGCATGCTTCCTAAAGGTCCTCTGGGATATAAAGTGTTTAGCAATTTGCGTGTTTATGCTGGTACAGAGCACCCGCATGAAGCACAAAAGCCCGAAATTCTTGATGTCGCAGCAATGAATGCGAAGAATAAACGTTAGAAAAGGTTAGGAAGATAACAATGTCCAAAAAAGAAGAGCCAGTGAAAGATTTAAAAGACCTCAAAGAAGCCACTGCCGAAGCGCAAGCTGTTGCAACGCCTGATACCGAAGAAGCGCCAGCAAAGCGCGAGCCAAAGCTTGATAATCTGGGTCGCGCTTATGGCACTGGTCGCCGTAAAGATGCTGTTGCACGCGTCTGGGTAAAGCGCGGCTCCGGTAAGGTTACCGTTAATGGGCGTGATCAGGCCGTTTATTTCGCGCGTAAAACGCAACAATTGATCCTAAACCAGCCGTTTTTGATTACCGACGGTGTTGGCCAATTTGACGTCATCTGCACAGTTAAAGGTGGTGGTCTATCTGGTCAGGCTGGTGCTGTTCGCCACGGTATTTCACGTGCACTTGAGAATTTCGATCCCGAGATGCGCCCAGCCTTAAAAGCAGCAGGCATGCTTACACGTGATGCACGTATTGTTGAGCGTAAGAAAGTTGGTAAGCACAAAGCACGCCGTACAAAGCAGTGGGCTAAGCGTTAATACTTGCAAAAGGCCTTTTTTCAAAGCCCAGGAAGCATGGCAATTGCATTTGAAATCGTGATTTGTAAAAACCATCGTCATCCCACCCTTTACACCCGTCATCCTGGCGAAAGCCGGGATCTCTTCGATTTAAGCATGGGATCCCCGCTGTAAACGCGAACAAACCTCCGGTTTGCTTCGCCGCGGGGATGACGGTATTGAGACAAAAATCGGGCTATTAAATCCAAATGCAATCGCCATGGCGTTCCGGGTCTTTCGATCGCTCTGAAAACGATGAAGATCGTAAAAAAACGAAAGACAATACGTGGAGCGAAACACTATAGCAGCAAAGAACCTATGGCACACCGCATGGCATGCTACGCGTAAAATCACAAAATGAAGAGTTTGGAAAATTCGTGTAAGCTATTCCAATATAATGGTCGCACGCAGCGATGAAAAAATAAAAACATACGTTTTTTATAGTCGTTACAGTTAAAATCTGTCTATCCAACCCCTTAAACTAAGGTTTTCAACACTTTTTCAAATGCTTTCAATTTTACGCCCAACGAGTCGATAGACAGCGTTTTTTCTATTTTGAAGTATGGTGTGCGAAAATTGGTTTAAAAAGATTCTGAAAAACTTGACACCCTATATGTTATGAAATACTAAGGGTGTGATTTACGGAGGTAATATGACTGATTTTAATGCTGAACAATATTCAAAAGAAATCACAGCAGGTTTTTTCGCTGCGCTCAATATTAAATCAACGGAAGTTGCTGCGATATTTTCTTCTGACATTGCTGACCAAAGAGACGCCATAAACGATTGGTATCAAGGACTTAATCAAAGCTTCAGAGATTTAACAGCATCAGATATAAAAGATGTCTATGAAACTCTAGAATCAAAAATTTTATCGGGTGAAATCGGTGCGGTTGAGGTTGTTTTTTCTTCAAACGATGACAGTGAACCTGTGCAAGACAAGCACCCCCTTTTAAGAGCCGTTGATTTTGCTGTCCATCAAAAACGCTCCGTTCAAGCTTATTCATACAAGAGTGTAGATTGGTTTACATTACAAAATAACAGCAAACGCTTTCAAGAATTGGGAGACGAGTATGAGTTTCGAAGTCCAAAACCGTTAATAACACATATTTTCGTAGATGCAGAAAATCAAGGTTTTCGCGGTGGAAATCACCCTTCTGTTGAAGAGGCGCTAGCTCAAGCCATTCAATACGAACAAGATATTCAAGATAATGCTATTGACCCAAGAGAACTTGCCGCTAGTCCAGATATTTTAAGAACACTTTTTGATAGCGTAGTTGGCGAATACAGAAATTTTGGAATGGGCGGCGTTCACGTCGATGTACCCTCTCTAATGAAATGGGAGTCTATTGCCGATGAAGCACTTCACGGCCTAACTTTACCTGAATTGCATTCAGTGTATAAGCACTTCCAAGGGCAAGAAGGGTATGATGATGTGTGTAGCGTTATCATAGCGGAAATTAGTTCGGTTGGCGGAGCAAATCCTCAATTAAAGCCGTATCTTGAATTCGGCGGCATGATGAGTGAAACCAGCTGTGATGTTCGCATAAGCCATTTGGTAGGCGGTTCAGGTCGTTTTGTTGCTAATCTTGAGGAAGCTTTAGAACAAGCTATAGCAGAACAGGAACCCTCCAGCCAAAACGATAGTATACCAGGTGGCCCGTGATAGGATGAGGATTTTGTCTCTGCATCTCTGTGACAAAAGCCAAAATTTCGGCAGATGCCCCCCCTGAATAATCTGAGGGTTTTCAACACTTTTTCAAATGCCTTCAATTTTACGCCCAAGGGGTCGATAGATCACGTTTTTTCTATTTTAAAGTATGGTGTGCAAAGTGAGGTTTAAAAAATTTCTACCTTAAATTTAATTTTTATAATTCCATTGACATTACGTTAATTTATTGTTAAGTTTTTGGAAAATCAATGCCAATCAAATTTATGAAAGGAGAACGTGCTATGAGTACAGAAGAAAACACTACAGTTAGGGGGCGCTCTAATGATTTGCCCTTATCTAAAATATTTTGGGGAGCTGATGACCGCATTGTGCAAATAACCTTATCGAATCATTACGGTGGAGAAAATTTAGGTATCTTGAATCGTATGTTTGATGTCGCTTGTCGAGACTTCCCAGAGGCAAATTTAGAGTCAGATTCAGTGAGCGCCGTTGCCTTAGGTGGAGATAGAAGGAAACATATGTGGGGTATCGAATTTAAAGTTCCTGCTGGAACAAAAATTCCCGAAGGGTACGAAGAAATACAATCAGAACCCATTCTTTCTGGTGGTCTATAAAAATATTTAGCCGTCTTCTTATCTGTAAATCCGATATATGTTTGCTGCGTGACCCTTATTATCAGAGGAATTATGCTCTAGCACTCGACGATCTAAATCGTTTGTAAAGCCAGTATAAAATTTTTCAGGATTTCCGTCACTCACAACCATTCGCTACGCTCGTTATGAGTGATGAGAATCTCGTCAATTCCAAGAAAGCAAAGCTTTCTGAATTGACGGATGGTCGGAACGAGAGGATTTGAACCTCCGACCCCTTGCACCCCATGCAAGTGCGCTACCAGGCTGCGCCACGTTCCGACTAGCCCTATTACTTATAGGAAGAGCGTTTGAAAATCAAACTTATTTAAGAGGATATCATCGCCCGCAGCGATTTAAGATCGCCAAGCGTATTCTCCAGTAAAGAGCGCTGATTTTGTGTCAACCCCGCACGAACAGATTGCGCTTTTTCTCCGGCATCATCCCCGGAATCATCTTCGACAATCGTGGGTTTGGCTTGCTCTGGAGTAACCGGCGACGCTTCTATAACGGCTTTTTTGCCTTGCTCTTTTAATAGTTTTTGAACGCCTTTTATCGTATAGCCTTCGGTGTAAAGAAGATGATGAATTCGCTCTAACAAAGCAAGATCTTCCGGGCGGTAATAACGACGCCCCCCGCCACGCTTTAGCGGGCGCACTTGTGAGAATTTGGTTTCCCAAAAACGCAGCACATGCTGCTGAACATCAAGGGCTTCGGCCACCTCACTGATGGTACGAAAAGCTGTTTCAGATTTTCGTGAACGCCGTGAAGAGGAGCGTGCAGCGCGAACAGTTTCAGTCACATCCTTACCTGATAAAGGACCCTTTACGCGCCCCTCATTGGCAACATAGGATGATGATTCAACAGCGTCACTTTTGCTATTCCAACTGACCTGTCCAGTAATGGTTTTCGGGTTTTGCTGCTTCATAATTCCTCTCACATTATTCTAGACGTTAGATTAATTGTTAATACGGTCTTTCAAAACATGAGATGCTTTGAAAACCAGCACTTTACGCGGGCTAATCGGAACCTCTACTCCTGTTTTTGGATTGCGGCCTATGCGCTCGCCTTTTTCACGGATGGAGAAGCTACCAAAGGATGAAATTTTGACATGCTCTCCAGAAACGAGCGTATCCATCATCTCATCAAGAACAGCCTCAACAAGGTCTGATGATTCATTGCGGGACAGCCCTACCTCTTCATAAACAGCTTCTGCCAGATCAGCGCGTGTAATTGTACGGTTTTCCATACCTGCCTCCACTAACGTTTTTTGAATGATTTTAAGTTACGTGTTTTGAGGTGCAGCGTCAATGGGCGGGTTTGCATTACCCCCAAAAAATGATTCATCTTCAACTGCATAGCGGGTTTTGTTAAGAGAGAATGGCTAAAACCGGATCAGTGCCGAACCCCATGTAAGCCCGCCGCCCATGGCTTCTAATAGCAATAATTGCCCCTGTTGAATGCGTCCATCTGCAACAGCTTCATGCAGCGCAAGCGGGATAGAGGCTGCGGAGGTATTGCCATGATGATCGACAGTGACAATGACTTTTTCCATGGGCATATCCAGCTTTTTCGCCGTTGCCTCTATGATGCGGATATTCGCCTGATGCGGCACAAGCCAGTCAATCGCAGACGCGCTTACCTTGTTTTCTTTAAGAGCTTCGTTGACCGCATCGGCCATATAGGTCACGGCATGCTTAAAAACTTCGCGCCCATGCATAACGATATGCCCCGCCGATCCCGTTGAAGACGGCCCGCCATCTGTATAGAGCAAATCACGCAGGCTACCATTAGCATAAAGATGCGTCGATAAAATGCCGCGCTCTTTTTGTTGTGCGTCTTGTTGTGCATCCAAAATAACCGCACCTGCGCCGTCTGCAAATAAAACGCAAGTCGTGCGGTCTTCCCAATCAACAATAGAGGACATTTTTTCCGCGCCGATCACCAAAATACGTTTTGCTTGCCCTGCGGTAATAAAATTATCCGCCGTTGCCAGAGCATAAATAAACCCCGTACACACGGCCTGCACATCAAAGGCCAAACCGACAGGCAGGCCAAGCGCAGCCTGTACCTTTACCGCTACGGATGGAAATGTTTGATCCGGCGTTGTGGTCGCAACAATAACGCCGTCAATTGATGAGGGGTCAATATCCCCGCGCTCTAGAGCATCCCGCGCCGCCGCAATCGCCAGATCTGCCGTCGTTTCCTCATCACCGGCTATATGACGGCTTTTGATACCACTGCGCTGTGTGATCCATTCATCGCTGGTATCAACCATCTTTTCCAAATCCGCATTGGTTAGAACTTTAGCGGGGAGATAAGCGCCGGTGGAAAGAATAACTGAGCGAATAGACATGGGATTTAAAGCTTATTGTGAAAGAAATGATTCTTGTGAAATCAAATTATTAATATCATTGGTAACAGTTTCGACATAGCCATGTCTTGCTAATTCCGCTGCTAAATTAACCGCAGAGGAAAATGCCAGCGGATCGCACCCGCCATGGCTCTTGACACACAAACCGTTAAGCCCCAAAAACACCCCTCCATTATAAAGTCTGGGGTCAACTTTGTTTTTTAGCCGTTTCAGGGAAAATGAAGCCAGTAAACCGCCCAGCATGGCAAGCGGATCGGATTTAAAGGCAAGCTTCATATTATCGCCGACAAATTTCCCGACACCCTCTGCGGTTTTTAGGGCAATATTACCCGCATAACCATCACAGACAATAACATCAACATCACCCTTGGTCAGATCGGTTCCTTCAACAAATCCGCAATATTTTCCGGGAAACTCAACCTTTGAGAGGATTTTTGCCGCCGCCCTTATGTGATCGGGACCTTTGGAATCCTCTGTCCCGACATTGAGCAATCCTACTTTAGGCTCTTTTAGATCGGAGCGGTGCGCCCGTGCAAAAACAGATCCTAAAACCGCAAATTGCGCCAGGTTTTCAGCATCCACCAATACATTCGCCCCCAAATCAAGCATAACCATAGGCTTATTGAGTGTCGGCCAAAGACTGGCAATAGCCGGGCGGTGAATCCCCGGCACCGTTTTCAAGACCATTTTCGCCAGCGCCATCAAAGCGCCGGTATTCCCCGCAGAAACAACAGCCTGCGCACGACCTTCATGCACGGCCTCAATAGCGAGGCGCATGGATGTGCCTTTGCTGTTTCTTAAAGCGCTAGAAGGCCGCTCACCGCTTTTGATGGATAAATCGGTGTGGATAATCTCAGAAACTTTGCGCAAATTATCATACCTAGCCATTGCGTTTTCGATCGCGCTACGGTTGCCAAAAAACAGAAACCGAAGATCAGATTGCCCTTTTGCACATAAAGCAGCTCCCGGGATAACACTATCAACGCCGTGATCCCCGCCCATAGCATCTAAAGCGATTGTGAAATGAGAAGACAAAAATTAATCCTTACATTTTGATATTTTATCACTTTTACACCAAAAAACCTGCATCACAGAATGCAGGCTTTATAACAATCTCTCAAGAGATTAATCCTTTAGTCACGCGCGTCGATAACCTGACGGCCTTTATATGTGCCGGTTTTAAGGTCAATGTGGTGGCGACGCTTGGCCTCACCGGTGTTTTGATCTTCAACCCAGTTCTCAGTCTTCAAAGCATCATGCGCACGTCTCATGTTACGCTTGGATGGTGTTGTTTTTCTCTTTGGAACAGCCATTGTTCATATCCTTTTTAAAAATTCGTAATGGTTTATAATCGAAATGTGTCATGAGATGCAAGGATTTTTTACTAATCCTCCAGTTTTGCCTTCCAATCCTTCAGTGCGGCAAAGGGATTATTCTTAAAAGCCTCCGGAACTTTTTGCGGCTCATCATCACCATATTCATAACGCACCCCTTCGGCGTGTGGATAAGGGTTAATCGCTAAGGATAAATGCTGAGTGACCAACTCACCCAAATCAATTTTCCCATCAATGATCGGCTCCGGGTCTTCATATTCTTCTAATATCGGAGTTTCGCCGCCCGCTTTGATCTGCTGATCATGTTTGACCTTCGCCAGCGCAATCGCCTGATCAGGATCCGCAAACCATGCCTCGAAATCCTCATCAACTTTTGCATTCACAGGATCAAGCGTCACCACACAAGACTGTTTTAAAGTCGCACGCACATGACCCGTCACATGTACCACCATGCCCCCCTGCTCACGTTGCAGGATTAAATCAGCCTTTAGAGTCTCAAAGCTCAAAACACCAAGGCGACGCACGAGATTCTTACGCGCCTCTTTATCAGGCGTGATAGAGAGCCGCAGCTTTTCGCCCGTTACGTCATCTGCATCGATAAAATGCGACCATTCTGGTGTTAAGGTTTCACTCATGGCTTAAAATAAACAACTCTTCCAAATATAAAATATCTTCAAATTCAAGCCCCGCCAGCCTTGCAATATTCGCATTCATGTAACTCGCAAATTTTTCAACTTCTTGCTGATCCGGCTCCTCAATTGTGCCGTAAAGATTACGGATCAAAGCAGCCTTTAAATTATCGCTCTCAAGGCTTTGCGTATAATGATGCATGCGCCCGTTAAACGCCTTCATCATTTTTTGCTGATGCTTGGGAATACCGACATCGCCAACCCCAATCTCGCGCAAAGTTACATGCATATGGTTAAAAATCTGATCGAATAAAGCCTGATTAAACTCAGCCGCTTTTTGCGTATCTTTTGTAAGCAAAACATGATTGATCATAAATGCATGCGCGACCAGCATATCAAAACGCCCGTCAAACGTGTCCGGCACCCCCATATCGCTGTAAAAACGCGGCTCACGAATATGCGCCATCACACGTTCATAGACAGCAAAAGATTCATCGGTGTATGGTTTTTTCTTTTTCAATAAATTCAACATATTTATTCTTAAACCACAGAAAACCACGAATGGACACAGATTTTTTTCTGTGCCAACATGATTATTCGCGTTTATTTGTGTTAATTTGTGGTAAATAAAAAAGTATGAAAACATTAATCATCCTAACAACAACATTATTCGCTATAGCGGCATGCACGCCAGTTGTTTCACAGCGCGGGAACTTGCTCGAAGATTACCAAGTCGCTGAAGTCGTGACAGGCGAATCCAAACGCTCAGATGTTTTGCGTAATCTTGGCTCCCCCACCAGCAAATCAACCTTTGATCCGAATGTCTGGTACTATATCGGGCATGAAACCGAAAAACGCGGCATTTTCGACGCCGAAGTCACAAAAGAACGCATCTTCCTTGTTGCCTTTGACGATGAAGGCACGCTCGAGGCCATTGAGGAAATTAACCGCGAGCGCCTTAATATCCCCTATGTGCGGGATAAAACCAAAACTCATGGTAATGAGCGCACATTGGCGCAAGAATTCCTCGGCAATCTCGGCAAGTTTAATCCGCCTGTCGGCAGTGATTCCGCAACCACCACAGCAGGTGGTATATGAAGTTGACATATGTATTTTTGTAGAAAATAAAACTTATACTGAAAAAAAACTTTCGAAATAGACAGCTTGCCGGACCTCATTAATAAGTTTATAGAAGAGCATCTGCCAGGATTTGAACTGGCTCAAATAGAGTTTCACTACAAGCAACAAGCAGAGCGGAGAGTGGTGGCGAAAAGCCAAGTCTATAAATAATGCATAGCAGACAGCAAAACCGGTGAGATACAATGACTGTCTTTGCGATTATCCCGCTGCGAATTTCGCAACAATCGCCACCAATAATATCGCCACGATATTCGCAATCTTAATCAGTGGGTTCACCGCAGGGCCAGCCGTATCTTTGTAAGGGTCACCAACCGTATCACCAGTGACCGCCGCATGATGTGCATCACTATTTTTGCCGCCGTGATTGCCATCCTCGATATATTTCTTGGCGTTATCCCATGCACCGCCCCCCGCAGTCATAGAAATCGCCACGAAAATCCCGGTGACAATCGTACCAAGCAGCATCGCGCCCAATGTCGCAAACGCGCTCTCATAACTATCGGTAAGCTTATAGACAATCACCCAAAGCGCTACCGGTGCAAAGACAGGCAGCAAGGATGGGACGATCATCTCGCGGATCGCGGCTTGCGTTAAAAGGTCAACAGCCTTGCCATATTCCGGCTTGGCCTCGCCCCTCATGATTCCGGGGATCTCTTTGAACTGACGCCGCACTTCAACGACAACACTTGCCGCTGCACGCCCCACGGCAGTCATGGACATCGCGCTAAAGAGATACGGCAACAAACCGCCAAGAAACAAGCCAATAACAATAAACGGGTCAGTTAGCTCAAATCTTATATCTGCAAGTTCAGGGAGATAATGCTTGATCTCTTCGGTATATCCGGCAAAAAGCACAAGCGCAGCTAACCCGGCAGAGCCAATCGCATAGCCCTTGGTCACAGCCTTAGTTGTATTCCCGACTGCATCCAGCGCATCCGTGGTATTACGCACTCCTTCCGGTAATTCCGCCATCTCGGCAATGCCGCCCGCATTATCTGTTACAGGGCCATAAGCGTCGAGCGCTACAACCATACCCGCCAAAGACAGCATGGATGTCGCGGCGATCGCAATACCGTATAAACCCGCAAGATCATAGGAGAAATAAATCCCTGCACATATAATTAAGACGGGCACTGCAGTAGCTTCCAAAGATATCGCAAGCCCCTGAATCACATTCGTGCCATGCCCCGTTTCTGATGCTTTGGCGATTTCACGCACCGGGCGATATTCGGTTGAGGTGTAATATTCAGTCACTACGACAATCAATCCGGTCACAACAAGACCGACCAGAACACACATAAACAGCTCCACAAGCGTGATGATACTGCCATCTGCCATTGGAATAGCCTGATCAATACCGATATTTGCCATTATGACGGCAATTAGCAATGCCGAGAAAACCGCACTGGCGATAAAGCCCTTATAAAGCGCACGCATGATACTACCATCGGGGCCAAGACGCACAAAGAATGTCCCTATCACAGAACCAAGAATACAAAGCGCACCAATGACTAGCGGTAATACCATCATTGGCTCAACCGCCGAAGGGGCAAATGCACTAAAGGCAATTAACATTGTTGCCACAACGGTCACGGCATAGGTTTCAAACAAATCCGCCGCCATCCCGGCGCAATCTCCGACATTATCGCCAACATTATCAGCAATCACAGCAGGGTTTCGTGGGTCATCTTCAGGAATACCGGCCTCGACTTTACCAACCAAATCAGCCCCAACATCTGCACCTTTGGTAAAGATACCGCCGCCCAAACGCGCAAAAATTGAAATCAGAGATGCCCCAAAGCCTAGCGCCACAAGCGCCTCAAGAACTTCACGCAAAAGCGCCATCCGCTCTTCGCCTTGCGCGCTCGCAAGGCCCAAGTCAAATTGCAGATAATAATAGTAACCGGCAACACCGATAAGCCCTAAACCAACGACCAGCATACCCGTGATCGCACCTGCTTTAAAAGCAACGTTCAGTGCTTTCTCCAAGCTTTCGGTTGCAGCCTGTGCTGTCCTGACATTGGCATTTACAGAGACAATCATCCCCTGAAACCCAGCAATACCAGATAAAACCGCGCCAATGATAAAGCCAATCGCGACATGCCCGCCCAAAAGCACATAAAGCAAAAAGGTCACTGCAATACCAACGATTCCAATGCTTCTATATTGCCGTGATAAATAAGCGCGTGCGCCTTCCTGAATTGCAGATGCTATCTCTTGCATCTTATCTGAACCTGCGCTGACACGCATAATCTGCCGCGAGGCAAGAGCGCTATAGATAAGCGCCAACAAAGCACAACTTGCGATAATGAAATGGATAGGCGTCATGATGTTTATCCCCTTTGTATGTTATCTTGTAAAGCGGAACGCGCACGAAATGATATTTCGTACCAATATAATTTAAAAGCGTAAACGCCTAGAACCAAACCGGAAAGAGAAATTTTCATGTTTCTTTTGTGCACCGCACTATTTTTTGGATAAAAAAATCCCCACCCCTTAAAGAAAGGGCGGGGAAAATATTGATGTATTATAGAGGGTTCACATCAAAACTTCATGTATTGCTATATAGGGCGCTGCTGTACAACCTGAAGCAAAACATCATTAATCTCTCCATCGGGAACGACATCCTGACTGATTTTATTAAGGCGCTTTTTAATATATCCAACCTGAATAATTCCACCCTTCAAAGCCGCATGCTCATTCAACATACCGTATAAATCCTGTATATAGGCATCTTTTAGTCTAGGAGCAATACTCTTGACCATGTCAGCCTCTTTACTTCCCATAATCTCAAGCGCAATAACCATGCTAACAACCTGACTAACCCCGCTTTTGTCCACAATCGGAAGAACCAGAGGGTCTAGCTCTACATACTCAAAAACCTGCTTCTCTTTATCTTCTTTTTTCTTTTTTTCTTTTTTCTTCTTTTTAGCTTCCTCACCCTCCTCGCTTTCCGGGGAAGATGCTTCCGCAGGTTGCATAAAGTAAAAATACGCACCGACCCCACCACCAGCAAGGACAACAAGTGCGCCAACAATCATGATTACCAATTTCATTTTTGAACCCTAAAATTTTGAATGAACCCTATATTTTCATATTATCAACACCTGTGTTAACGAAGGGTTATAATTCAATAAAATGCAATGTAATTTATGTAACTGAGGAAAAACTAACGAAAGATTTTACAAACGGAGTCGAGCACACCGTTAATAAGTGCAACCTCGTTGTTTTCAAAAAATGAATGTCCAACATTCATATAATCATTGATGATAATCGGTGCATCAATATCCTCATGCGCGAGCAGCTCATAGGCTCCGCACATTAAAATTGAAAACATGATCGGATCAAGCATGCGGTCATTATCATCGCGCTTAAGATTGGCCTGAATAACAGCTTCAAGCTCGGCAAAACGCTCATAAACACCAAAAAGGATCTTCTTGAATAGACCAGCATCTGGCTCTACCAATTTTTGCCCCTCTATCTCCTGATCAATGCGATGTTCTACATACTCGTCATAAATATCTTTAACAGCCTGATCCCGTTGTTTCATTTGAAACAAGGCTTGAACCGCCAACAGGCGCGCAGAAAGAGACTTCGCCTTTGCAGATGGGGCTTTAGCTACTTCTTCATTCACAGATTACGCCTTTATTTCCGGAAGCACTTTAAGAATCTGAACACACGCATCCGCTGCCTCATGACCTTTAATGACCATATGATCCATAAACCACTTTTCATCATCCGGATTGCCTTCGCTAAAGTTTTGCGGTGTTAAAACAACAGATAAAAACGGCTTATTGGTGGCAAGGGATGTGTCTA
>CAWUJS010000002.1:0-72347 GCA_963922705.1 uncultured Alphaproteobacteria bacterium
CTTTCTGTTTCAACTGTAAACAAAAAGGTGTTGCACTTAGAAACTGAGACTTCCTAAGCCTGGTGATATCGTCATATGCGACAATTTGCGGGCGCATAAAGTAGCCGGTGTGCAAGAAATAATCGAGAACGCTGGCGCTACAATCCTCTACCTGCATGGCAATTGCATTTGAAATGGTGATTTGTAAAATCCATCGTTATCCCATTCCCCCACACCTGTCATCCCGGCGAAAGCCGGGATCTCTTCGATTTAAGCATGGGATCCCCACTTTCGCGGGGATGACGGTATTGAGGTAAAAATCCGGGTTTTAAATGCAATCGCCATGTGACCATTCCCCGCTGCAAGCAGCGGGGTAAGATTCAAAGACTTCGGCGCGAGTGAAGACACACCCAAGGAGCGAGAAATTAAACCCTAAAGCAAAAAGTTGAACTTCACGAGTACCTAACCGTTCGCAGCTTCTTTTGGCTCATCATCTGAAGGCGCATTACTCGCATCCTCAATTGCAGCCGCCTCATTAGCAGCTTCCAGCGCTTCTTCTTCAGCTTGGCGTTGTGCAAGAATTTCATGATCACGACCGGCAGCAACCTGCTTAATTTCGTTCACATAAGCACCTGTTCCAGCAGGGATCAAACGACCAACAATCACGTTCTCTTTCAAACCATGCAAGCGGTCAACCTTACCATTGACAGCAGCGTCGGTTAGAACGCGTGTTGTTTCCTGGAAAGAAGCAGCAGAGATGAAGCTACGTGTCTGCAAGGATGCTTTTGTAATCCCTTGCAGGACAGGCCTTCCTTCCGGCGGACGGTGCCCGTCAGCTTCAAATTTTGCAACTTCCGCATCGAATGTCTCGCGATCCGCATGCTCGCCAACAAGATATGTGGAATCGCCCACGGCTGTGATTTCAACCTTTTGCATCATCTGGCGAACAATCACCTCAATATGCTTATCGTTGATCTTAACCCCTTGCAGGCGATAAACATCCTGTACTTCGTTTGTGAGGTAATCAGCAAGCGCCTCGACACCCATAACATCAAGAATATCATGCGGAACAAGCGCACCATCAAGAATAGGATCGCCTTTACGGACAAAATCACCTTCCTGAACCGCCAAGTGACGGCCTTTTGGAACAAGATATTCACGCGGTTCACCATCTTCTGCATTTGCAGGTTTCACGGCAATGCGGCGCTTGGACTTATAGTCTTTTCCAAACTCAACATAACCGTCAATCTCGGAAATCACAGCAAAGTCTTTTGGCATACGCGCTTCGAAAAGCTCCGCCACGCGCGGTAGACCACCTGTAATATCGCGTGTTTTTGATGTCTCGCGCGGGATGCGTGCGATGATATCGCCCGCCTTCACGTCCTGCCCGTTCTCAACGGATAAAATTGTATCCACCGAGAGATAGTAATTAGCCGGCAAGCCATTGGCGAGGTTAATCACGTTTTTCTTTTTATCAAGAAGCGCAATACGTGGTTTCAAGTCACCGCCCTTGGGCTGTGAACGCCAGTCAATGACTTTCTTGGATGAAATACCCGTGGCTTCATCAACATCATCGACAACAGAAACGCCTTCGGTCAGATCAAAGTAATGCGCTTCACCGTCCTTTTCCGTGATAATCGGCATTGTGTATGGATCCCACTCTGCCATCTTGTCACCGGCTTTGACTTTACCGCCATCCTCAATGAGGAGTTTTGCACCATAAGGAACGCGGTGTGTTGCCTTCTCGTCACCTTTTTTGTCTTTGAGGACAATCTCAGTGTTACGACCCATCACGATGGTCACGCCTTCGGAGTTTGTAACAACATTCTGGTTACGCACCTCGGCAGTTGCATCAATATTGGCTTCTACGTGGGAACGCTCTGCACCTTTCTGTGCTGCACCGCCAATGTGGAATGTCCGCATCGTTAGCTGTGTTCCCGGCTCACCAATCGATTGCGCAGCCATAACACCAATTGCCTCGCCGAGATTGACTTCTGTTCCGCGTGCAAGATCACGACCGTAACATTTGGCACAAATCCCGTTATTCTCGCCTTCACATGTGAGGACGGAACGCACAATAACCTCATCGATACCGGCTGTTTCAACAGCCTCAGCCATGTTTTCATCAATGATTTCACCGGCTTTGACAATCACTGCACCGTCCAACGGGCTTTTGATCTCTGTTGCAGGGACACGACCAAGGATACGTTCGGACAAGGGAACGACAACATCCGCACCATTCATGATCGCACGCATGGAGATACCATTCGTCGTACCGCAATCTTCTTCTGTGATAATCGCATCTTGTGCAACATCAACAAGGCGGCGTGTCAGGTAACCGGAGTTCGCCGTTTTCAATGCCGTATCGGCAAGACCTTTACGCGCACCGTGCGTTGAGTTGAAATATTCGAGCACTGTCAAACCTTCTTTGAAGTTTGATATGATCGGGTTTTCGATGATCTCACCGGACGGCTTGGCCATCAAACCGCGCATCCCGGCAAGCTGTCGGATCTGCGCCGCAGAACCCCGCGCACCGGAATGTGCCATCATATAAACGGCATTCAAATTACCTTCGGAATAATCCGAGATTTTACCCATCATCGCATCGGCAACATCATCGGTACATTTTGACCAGATATCGACGACTTTGTTATATTTTTCGCCTTTGGTAATCAAACCATCCTGATATTGTTGCTCAAATTCAGCGACTTTACCTTTGGCTTCATCAACAAGCTCCTGCTTTTCCGCAGGAATAATGAGGTCATCCTTACCGAATGAAATACCGGCAGTACAGGCATGGCGGAAACCAAGTTTCATCATACGGTCAGCGAAGATGACAGTCTCTTTTTGACCGCAATGACGGTAAACTTCGTCAATCACGTTGGAGATTTCTTTCTTCGTTAAAACCTGATTGATCAAATCGAACGGCACGTTCGGATGACGCGGCAACAAGTCAGAGAGAATGATACGACCTGGTGTTGATTCAACGATCACTGTTTTCGGCTCGAAATTCTCATCCACTGTGTGATAGCGGCATTTGATCTTTGCGTGCATGGAAAGAACGCCTTCGGTCAGCGCATGCGTGATCTCACCGGCGCCACGGAAGATCATGCCTTCGCCTTTCTCACCGTCAAGCGCAAGTGTCATATAGTAAAGACCTAAGACGATATCCTGTGATGGAACAACAATAGGCTTCCCGTTTGCGGGAGATAGGATGTTGTTTGTCGCCATCATCAAGCAACGTGCCTCAAGCTGCGCTTCGATAGAAAGTGGCACGTGAACCGCCATCTGGTCACCATCAAAGTCAGCATTAAAGGCTGTACAAACGAGCGGATGAAGCTGAATCGCTTTTCCTTCAATCAAGGTTGGCTCGAATGCCTGAATACCAAGGCGGTGAAGCGTTGGGGCGCGGTTGAGCATAACCGGGTGTTCGCGGATCACCTCTTCGAGGATATCCCAAACTTCCGGACGCTCTTTCTCGACCATTTTCTTGGCGGCTTTAACTGTTGAGGCCATGCCGTAAATTTCCAGCTTGTGGTAGATGAATGGCTTGAATAGCTCCAGCGCCATTTTCTTCGGCAGGCCGCATTGATGGAGTTTAAGCTCAGGCCCAACCACAATCACCGAACGACCGGAATAGTCCACACGCTTCCCAAGAAGGTTTTGACGGAAACGCCCTTGCTTTCCTTTCAGCATATCAGAAAGTGATTTCAATGGACGCTTATTCGCACCCGTGATCACACGACCACGACGACCATTATCAAAGAGCGCATCAACAGATTCCTGTAGCATTCTTTTTTCGTTACGCACGATAATGTCAGGCGCGCGTAACTCAATCAGGCGCTTCAAACGATTGTTACGATTGATAACACGGCGGTAAAGATCGTTCAAATCGGATGTTGCAAAACGACCACCATCCAAAGGCACCAATGGACGCAAATCAGGCGGAAGAACAGGAACAATGTCCAAAATCATCCATTCAGGACGTGTGCCGGATTCGATGAAAGCATCAAGAAGCTTCAAGCGCTTCACAAGCTTCTTGCGCTTTGCTTCGGAACCTGTCTCGCGCAAATCTTCTTCGACCTGTACTCTTTGCTCTTCAAGGTCAAGCTCGGAAAGGATTTCTTTCAACGCTTCTGCGCCGATACCAGCACGGAAATTCTCCTCGCCATACTCATCCTGCGCTTCGTAATATTCTTCTTCTGTAAGAAGCTGTAGCGGTTTTAGCGGGGTCATGCCCGGCTCGATCACAATGAAGTTTTCGAAGTAAAGTACGCGCTCAAGCTCTTTTAATGTCATATCGACAATAAGACCAATACGGCTTGGCAAGGACTTCAAGAACCAGATATGCGCAACAGGAGAGGCAAGATCGATATGACCCATGCGCTCGCGGCGGACACGGGTCAATGTGACCTCAACGCCACATTTCTCACAAATAATCCCTTTATACTTCATGCGCTTATATTTACCGCACAGACATTCATAATCCTTAATCGGGCCAAAGATACGCGCACAGAAAAGACCGTCTTTTTCCGGCTTGAAAGTACGATAGTTAATCGTTTCCGGCTTTTTTACTTCGCCAAATGACCAGCTGCGCATTTGCTCAGGCGACGCAATCGAAATGCGAATGCTGTCAAAGCTTTGTGGCCCTGTCGGTTGACCAAAGAGGTTCATGAGTTCGTTCATATTTTTCTTCCTTTAAAGCGTATTCTTTTCGTTTGCACTATTTCTATGAGTTCCCACCGGACTGCTTCAAATCAACATTCAGACCCAGAGCCTTCAACTCCTTCGTCAGAACGTTAAAGCTCTCGGGGATACCGATTTCGAAATTGTCTTCACCGCGGACAATGCTCTCATAGACTTTGCTACGACCGGCAACGTCATCGGATTTCACCGTCAACATTTCCTGTAGCGTGTAAGCCGCACCATAAGCTTGAAGCGCCCACACTTCCATCTCACCAAAGCGCTGACCACCAAATTGAGCTTTACCACCCAATGGCTGCTGCGTGACCAATGAATATGGACCGATCGAACGGGCGTGAATTTTGTCATCAACCAGATGGTGCAGTTTGAGCATATACATATAGCCAACCGTCACAGGGCGGTGGAAATATTCACCCGTACGACCATCAATAAGTTGCATCTGACCAGAACTTTCCAAACCAGCTTTTTCAAGCAATTCAGAAATATCACCCTCATGCGCACCATCAAAGACAGGCGTTGCCATCGGCACACCGCCGCGTAAGTTATTGGCCATCTCCAAAAGCTCTTTATCATCAAGCTTGTCAACTTTTTCCGTAAACTCGCGATCACCGTAAGCCTGTTCCAGCTTTTCGATCAGGACTTTTTTCTCGGCCTCTTCCATCGCTTTTCTGGATTTAAAGCCGTCAATAATTTCACCGATTTGTTCACCCATTCTTGCTGATGCCCAACCAAGATGCGTTTCAAGAATCTGCCCCACATTCATACGTGATGGAACACCGAGCGGGTTCAAAACGATATCAACGGGCGTTCCGTCTTCTGTATATGGCATATCTTCTTGTGGAATCACTTTGGAGATAACCCCTTTGTTCCCGTGACGACCCGCCATTTTATCACCGGGCTGCATCTTACGTTTCACAGCGACAAAGACTTTGACCATCTTCATCACGCCCGGCATCAGCTCATCACCGCGCTGAAGCTTTTCTACCTTGTTTTCGAAACGCTCTTTAATGCCATCAACCGCGCCGTCAAATGTCTCGCCCATAGCCTCGATTTCCGCCATGCGCGTATCATCTTCAATCGCAATTTGACGCATCAAGCCGCGCTTTTCGATTGTCTCAAGATCAGCTTTTGTGATCTTGTCACCTTTCTTAAAGCCTGTATCTTTCGGCGCTTTTGCAACAATATTGCCATCCAGCATATCTGAAAGACGGCCATAGAAACCATCCTCAAGGATCCGGCGCTCATCATCGCGGTCTTTTGCCAGACGCTCGATTTCCTGTGCTTCAATCGAAAGCGCACGCGCATCTTTATCAACGCCCCGGCGGTTAAAGACACGCACATCAACAACAGTTCCAACAGTCCCAGGCGGGAGGCGAAGCGATGTATCTTTGACATCGGCTGCTTTTTCACCGAAAATCGCGCGCAGCAATTTTTCTTCCGGTGTCATTGGCGATTCGCCCTTTGGCGTGACCTTACCAACCATAATATCACCCGGCGCAATTTCCGCACCCACATGGACGATACCGGCTTCATCAAGATGTTTCAGCGCTTCTTCACCGACATTGGGGATATCACGTGTGATCTCCTCGGTTCCGAGCTTTGTATCACGTGCCATCACTTCAAATTCTTCAATATGAATGGATGTGAAAACGTCATCACGCACAATGCGCTCATTGACCAAGATCGAATCCTCAAAATTATATCCATTCCAGGGCATAAACGCCACGCGAATGTTACGTCCCAGCGCTAACTCACCAAACTGCGTCGATGGGCCATCCGCAATAATATCGCCGCGGCGCACCTTGTCACCCACCTTTACGAGGGGCTTTTGCGTGATACATGTGCTCTGGTTTGAGCGTTGGAATTTTGCGAGCTTGTAAATATCAACAACCGGCTCACCGGGGTTCAGCTTTTCACTCGCCTGAACAACAATCCGCGTTGCGTCCACTTTTGTAACCTCACCGGCACGACGCGCAGAAACAGCAGCACCGGAATCCCGGGCAACGGTCGCCTCCATCCCGGTTCCAACGATCGGTGCATCGGCTTTAACCAAAGGCACAGCCTGACGCATCATGTTTGAACCCATCAAAGCGCGATTCGCATCGTCATTCTCGAGGAAAGGAATCAAAGATGCCGCAACAGACACCATCTGTTTTGGGGAAACGTCGATGAAATCGATATTGTCAGGTGTCGCCATCAAGTTTTCACCAGCCTCACGACACTGCACAAGATCATTGGCAAACGCACCATTCTTATCAAGCTCCGAGTTTGCCTGCGCGATTGTGTAACGCGCCTCTTCCATCGCGGACATGTAGACAACTTCGTCCGTTACCTTACCATCTTCTACTTTACGATAAGGACTTTCGATAAAGCCGTACTGGTTAACGCGAGCAAATGTTGCGAGAGAGTTTATCAGACCAATATTAGGACCTTCCGGTGTTTCAATCGGACAGATACGACCATAATGTGTTGGATGTACGTCACGCACCTCAAAACCGGCACGCTCACGCGTCAAACCGCCCGGCCCAAGCGCAGAAAGGCGGCGCTTATGGGTAATCTCGGAAAGCGGGTTTGTCTGATCCATGAACTGCGAGAGCTGAGAGCTTCCGAAAAACTCACGCACCGATGCCTGTGCAGGTTTTGAATTGATCAAATCATGCGGCATATAAGTGTCAATCTCAACAGATGACATACGCTCACGAATGGCACGCTCCATGCGCAAAAGGCCAATGCGAATCTGGTTTTCCATTAACTCACCGACCGAACGCACACGGCGGTTTCCAAGGTTATCAATATCATCAACTTCGCCGCGACCATCTTTCAGACCATGTAAATATTGCAAAATGGCTAAAATATCCGCCTTTTCAAGAATACGGAATTGATCATCAGCCTGAAGGTCAAGACGCGCATTCATTTTCACGCGACCAACGGCAGAAAGATCATAACGCTCCGCATCGAAGAAAAGTGACTGGAACAGCGCCTCTGCGGATTCAACCGTTGGCGGCTCACCCGGGCGCATCACGCGGTAAATATCGATCAACGCCTCTTCACGTGTATCACATTTATCAATCAGCATGGTATTACGGACATAAGGCCCAACATTGAGATGATCGATTTTAAGGATAGGAAGATCCGCTATATTCAGCTCTTCAATTTTCTCAAGATCTTCTGCTGTAATTTCATGACCCGCATCAAAAATCACAAGCCCTGTTTCAGGATCAATAATGTCTGCGCCAAGATACTGCGAGATAAGCTGCTCATTTTGAACAAGAATTTCCTTCAGCCCATCTTCGGTGAATTTCTTGGCCTTGCGCGGTGTAATTTTAGTGCCCTCTTCTGCGATCACATTCCCTGTTTTAGCATCCACTAAATCAGCAGTGATCTTCAAACCACGCAAGGATTCGCCATCAAAATCAGTCTTCCAGCCTTTTTTGTCTTTTTTGTAGAAGACTGTTTCATAAAATGTGCTCAAGATTTCCTCATTAGACATTCCCTGAATAAGCAGTGAATCAATATCAGCATCCTGCTCTTCGCATTCTTTACGGTAATCTATAGTCTCGCTAGAATCTAACGCACGCAACAATGTTGTGACTGGCAATTTGCGACGGCGATCAATGCGCACATAAAGATGATCCTTCGCATCAAATTCAAAATCAAGCCATGAGCCGCGATAGGGAATCACACGTGATGAGAAAAGATACTTACCGGATGTATGTGTCTTTCCGCCATCGTGATCAAAGAAAACACCAGGAGAACGGTGCATTTGCGAGACAATTACACGTTCGGTGCCATTCACAACAAATGTTCCGTTATCAGTCATGAGCGGCATATCGACCATGTAGACGTCCTGCTCCTTGATATCACGGATAGAACGTAAACCTGTATCCTCATCAACATCAAAAACAGAAAGACGCAATGTGACGCGCAGCGGCGCAGCATAGGTCATACCGCGTGTTTGACATTCTTCAACATCATATTTTGGATCTTCAAGTTCGTATTTAACGAAATCAATTTCAGCCTTGTCGGCAAAATCCTTGATCGGAAATACAGTGGCAAAAACCTCCTCAAGCCCCTGCATTGTACGATCTTCAGAAGAAATGCCGGCCTGCAAAAAGAGCTCATAAGATTGACGCTGAACCTCAATCAAATTCGGCATTTGCGCTACTTCTTCAATTTTTCCGAAATTACGGCGCACTTTTTTGCGGCCTGTAAAACTTTCGATGCTGTTTGCGGGAGGGATTTGTGTTTCCGGTGAAGCTGTTGCGCCCATTTTTTAGTATCCTATCATCAATCATTTTTTGTGGCGCTCGATTATATCTGACTCACTTTGTCCAGTATTTTGCTAAACCGAACAACAAAAACCACATCACCCCTTGCCATGATCCGGCTAAAGGTTGAAGTGGTTATCTGCCTGTTTTTACAAGATTCTTTGCTTTGATACGCAAACAAATTATCTTGTAAATTTCAAACATAAAAACTGACGCCTACGTCTTTTTTGAAAAAGTTTGTCTGCTTATGGACTAATCTGCAGCTAATGTCAATAGCTTAATTAGATAAAACAAGCCACAAAATGAATTCCCCGCAAAAGCGGGGACATTCAATATTATCCTATAGATCCCGGATAATGCTTAAACGCTTTTCCAGGATAAAAATCACTTTATAGCGATTTTTACTTAAGAGCAACTGTAGCACCAGCTTCTTCAAGCTTCTTCTTTGCTTCTTCCGCTTCGTCTTTCTTCACGCCTTCTTTCAAAGCACCGCCTTTTTCAGCAAGCTCTTTTGCTTCTTTCAAGCCAAGACCTGTAAGCGCGCGCACTTCTTTAATCACAGCAATTTTGTTACCGCCAGCGCTTTCAAGAACGATATCAAATTCGTCCTTTTCTTCAGCAGCAGCGCCCTCAGCAGGTGCAGCAGCAACGGCAACAGGTGCAGCAGCAGCGGCAGTTACACCCCACTTGTCTTCAAGAAGCTTAGAAAGCTCGGCAGCTTCCAAAACAGAAAGCTCAGAGAGTTGATCAACAATTTTTTCCAAATCAGCAGCCATTATATTTCTCCTTATTGATTGAATAGCCAGATTTCATTATTCACTTTTGGCGCCATACGCCGCAGTGACACCAACAAGCTCGCGTGCCGGAGCCTGCATCAGGCCAGCCAGTTTTGTAGCCGGGGCCTGAACCAGACCAACAAGCTTGCTGCGAACTTCATCAAGGCTTGGCAATTTCGCCAGCGCCTCAATTCCTTGAACATCCAGAACTTGCTCACCAAGAGCACCGCCCAGAATTTTTAAATTATCATTTCCCTTTGCAAATTTATGCGTCACCTTCGCCGCCGCAACGGGATCAGAAGATGTTGCAATCCCGACAGGGCCGGTGAATAGATCACTAATCCCTTCAAATTTCGTACCTTTGAGAGCAATTTTCACAAGATTATTTTTTGTTACTTTAAAGCTCGCGCCTTCCTTACGAAGATCCGCACGCAATTCCTGAAGATCCTTAACCGTCAAACCATCATAATGTGTGACAACAACAATCTCGTCATTGGCAAAACGCTCATTTAGCGCAACAACTTCAGCTTTTTTTTGTTCACGGGTCATACCCATTGGTTTGTTCCTTTTCTAAATTGTTGTTTTTAAAATTTCTGCTATCCCGTTTTTTCAACATAAAATAGCATCTAAAACAAAAAATGAGCCTTCCAAAATCTGGAAAGCTCATCACATCCGAAACAAAGATACGCCACCCTAAAGTGGTTAAGGCGCTTATGTGTCCTTGCTATCTATACGGGTTTATTAAGCCTCTTGACCCCCGCAGTCTCGGATAGATTGATACGTTTTAAACACTTTTCGGTGCATACGTCAATAAAAAATTTGCCCCTTTCAAAACATTATACTTTTCATATTAAAAATACACTAGACATGAAAGACTGAATATATTATACAGTTTCAAAATAAAGTGAAATATAGACAGAGGGATAGGTATCATGCCGTCAATAGAACAAATTCGCGCTGCACGCGCACTACTGGGTTGGAGCCAACATGATCTTGCTGAAAAAGCAGGTTTGTCACAAACAGGCATTGCTCGAATCGAAAACGGCACAAATAAACCCAATTCAAAGACCATTGAAAAAATTACAGGATCTTTTGATGCAGCTGACGTTGAATTCATTGATACATCAGGCGTTCGAAAAAGAACAGGACAAGTAAAAGTATTACGTGGACGCGAAGGTCTAAGACATATGTTTTATGAACTATACGAAGTTGCTAAAGATAGGGGAGGCGATCTTTTATTATTTAACGGCGTACCGTCCAAACTTGCTGACTTGCTGGGTACAGAATGGTACGAAACACATAAAAATAGAATGGCAGAAGTATCTCACAACTTTCATTACAATATTATTGTTAAAAGAGGTGAAACCAACCTGCCTGCACTAGACTATGCAACCTACAAATTCTTTCCGGAAAAACTTTTTCATGAAAAAACAATCTATATTTTAGGCGATATCGTTTACTTTCGTGACCTGGAAGATGACAATGTTAAACTCATCCGAATAGATCAACCTGAACTTGCAAAAACGATGAAAGTTTTGTTTGATATTGCCTGGACAGAAGTTGCTGAAAGCACTTAGGGTTAGAACCCATTAAACTACAAAAATATATTATGCGCTACCTCGGTGAATGCTGGAAACCGTTTGAACTACCATTGCCATTGCCATTCCCATTCCCATTGCCATTGCCATTGCCATTAGACGCCAACAATTTGTGCTTCACCTCTGGCATAACGCATAATTCGCTTAAAGCAGCATGCCAAAGTCTTTTATGTTCGTGACTATAAATTGTTATTCTAGCTCTATTACTAAATATACAAGTATCTTTAGTTTTCTTCAAACCATCAATCGTTAACTTCTCTAATGAAGTAGGGACGCCATTACCATCTACTAACTCATGATGAGCAATAACATCACGCGCAATCATTAAATGAGCCTCTAAGCGAACCAACGCATCATGATTATTAACCATTAAGTGATAAGAGTCATTCCAAACATGACTTTCTAAAAACTTTTGACTGGCTTTGCGCATTTTTTGTGCGCCACGAATAGTAATCAACTCAAACTTAACAGTCTCACCATTCCATTTTCCATCCTTCGGTAACTCTAATAATGGCCCAGCTGTAAGTTGAAAATGCTCTGGAACGATTTCCCCTCTTGGGCCATTAGAAGGAAAACCCAATAAAGCCGAAACAAAAGGAAAATCCCACGGAACCAATGTCCAGCCATCGCGCACATTAACCTGCGTAGCCCCCTTACCAAGCGCCTGACTCAATATTAACTCTTCTTTAATGTCTTGGGCTTCTAACACAGCATTACGAAATTGTGTGTATATTCCAAGTCCTCTATAGCGTAAATCAGTAAATCCAGCTCCAGTTTCATAGACTTGTGAAACAGGTGAGGTGTCAGAATCGATCTTACATATACTCTCTAATTTACCTATAATTTTAGGTGAAACTGCCATAGTCGCAATAACTTTATTATTACCGTCTACAATAGCATTGAGAATGCCGCTCCGCTTTCTTTCTTCACGCACTTTCTGGGGTATTGGGAAAAGTCCATGTTCTCTGTTTGGGTTATCAGGGTTAGCAGCCCGGTCTGCTGTAGACCAGTCCAACGTTTCAACAGCATTATCAAGTTCAGGGACATGCCTAAGACTTACATGCTGAAACAACTCACGAACACACTCACTATGATTATCACTCCATTTTTGAGGATCATAACCATTGTTACTGGCAAACGCTTTCAATTCAGAGACCGTAGCATCTCTATGAATTGTTGGTGGCAAATCTATGACGTTACCACTCTGCGCTTTAAATGTAAGCTTAAATACACTCATTACATAATTCTCAAATTAACTCATATTGTTTTTACAAAACAAATCAGAAATTGCAAGCATAAATTTACAATATGCATATATTCAATACTTTAATACTTTAATACTACATTTTCATTTTTATAAACTAACCATAGATTGCAATGCGCAAATTAATGCATCAAACCTTAAAAAATACAGACTTATATTAAAGCTTAATAACAGGACTTGCCAAAATAGGATATTTATCCTATAATTACATCTAATAAACTTTACCAACTCTACTCAAAATTTAAATATCCTGCATACCATGTGATGCGAATCACATATGCATATATTTTCTCGCCACGTTAAGTGGACCCGAAAAACGGGTCTATGCGCATTTCACGCGGGAACTAAAGCATTGAAAACTTATAAAGCAGTTATCACAAAAATGCAATTTCCTGGGTCCGACCCGAAAACCGGGCCCGGTTTTCAATGCGGTCAAAACATATCCTGACCAAGACTATATCGTCGGATTGCATCTCTGATTTTAAGATTCGTTTCACTCAATGTGATCATAAGATTAAGTGCCCTTTCGGGTATTTCTTCGAATTTAATAACATCCGGCATGACATCATCTTCCAAATCCGCATTAAAAGCAGTCAATTGTATGCGCAAATCCTCAATGACACGCTTTTGCTCAGACAAAATACGCGCCAAACCACCATCCATGCTCTCTGCGCTTACCAGATGATCTTCAACTGTTTTAAAACGATCATTGGTCGCTTCTAAAACGGCGCGCACCTCATTTAACTGGCCAAAATATCCGTTTATCTCATCAATACAGCTTTGAATAGCCTTCTCGCGCATGACTTTATCCTCAAGCTGTGCAAGATAGCTGGCTTTGACATCATATTTTTGTGTTAAACCGCGTGGCATCTCGATATTCATGATTTCCTCGGAATCACGCTGAATGATATTGCATTCCCACATGATAAAATGACGAATATGCGTTGGTAGGCGACCGGGAGACTCGCAGAGACTATAAACATTGCCAGCTTCTATACTATACGGATCATGCGTACGGTCTTCTTCAAGCGATAAAAACAGCTGTAACACATAATAAAACATGAAATGCGTTTCAGAGGCGAAACCAAAGTTCTTAAGGACAATCTCTTTATCCGCAGACATAAAAAACCTTTATTGTTAGCAATTAAATATTTTAGCGCATGTTCCAGCGTTAAAGAAATTAAGAAGAAACATCATGGGTTTGTTTTGGTTCATTTTCTGCGTCATTTTTTTGTGTATTGCTATTCGCATGTTTATTTGGATTTGGCGGTGCTTTTCCTGTTTCAGTAATAGTATCACGAATCACTTGCAAACGCTCTTTTTGCCCTTCTGTTAACGGCTTTTTGTTCCCACGATCCTTTAGATTGAAGTCTCGTTCTTCATAACCACTGGTGTGATTTCTCCTGATTATCTCTGCGTCATGTCGCTGTATTTGCGATTCATCCACTGTTTCCTCTGTTTGAATTGCAACAGCCTGGATATTTTTAACATCCTTTGCGCGAACCCGAGCTTTTTCAAAGCCTTTTAGTTTTACTTTTACATTTTTAAGCGATTCTCTTTTTCGCTTTAGGGTTTTTATTTTTGTGGTATTGCTACTACTGTCACTACCACATTCTTTAATCCGCCCAAGCTTGTTGATTGTGTTATTGATGGCATCAATTTCCTTATCGACTGCCCGTTTTTCCGTTTCAATCATTCTTTTCACTTTTGAACTTAAATCACTAAACTTCATAGCTTCAAGCCAACGGCGAAGCATGTCTTCCTGTTTTTCTTTATAGCGTCTGTGATCATCCTCATCACGGCGTTCAAAATCACTTAATTTTATCAAGCCGACACGAATGCCCACTTTTTGCAAACGCAAGATAACCTGTTGCTTCAATGTATTGGGAATTCGTGCATCTGCGATCAATTGACTCACAGTCATCTGCGAAAAATTCTTAAATGCATGATCATCGATACCATCATAAGACATATAGTCATTCCATTTTAAACTGTAACGACTATAAATATAGCCCTGACTGTTAAGAACAACCAAAGCATACACACAACTGTAATAGAAAGTCAAAAATCTATAATGTCTCATTAAGGCTGTGAAAATAATTCAAAATAAAAAAACACCCAACTTGTTCTGTGGGCGTTTTTGTAAATCCTAACGATAAAGCGTCTAGTTCTTTTTCGAAGGCGGCATTTTTTTCTCTACGAACCAGACATGCGCACCGCGCTTCCCGGTTTTCTCGTTTATTGCCCAGGGATCATATTTCCTTTTACGGATTTTATACTCCGCAGAAGTGTTACGTACCGCATAATAGCGATATCCAGTTCCTGCCTCACTTTCAAGGCGTACTTTTAATCTTTTCTTACTCTTTGCAGCCATAGCTGAACATTCCTCTTTAATTCTGAGATGCGTTTATGCAAGGTTTTAAACGCACTGTCAAGAAATTATCGAGAATTTTATCGCCGCCCCTTACCCTTTTTGGCGTTTTGTCTGGCTCGTTTTGAACGTTTTGTCTGAGATCCGGCTTGAGATTTTTTACCCTTAAACCCGCGCTTTGTTTTAAATACCAGGCCGGGTATATCAGCGCCATTGATGCTATCTCCAGCCATTTCAAGAACAGTTGATCCGGTTAGCCCGTCAGCCTCAAGTAACTTCACCGTCACCGAAGCGCCGAGGCGGAAAACAATTCCTGAGCGTTTGCCGATCAAAGCATGCTGATCCTCGTTATGATCGTAAAAATCATTCTTCAGAGAGCGCATGGGTACAATTCCATCTGCACCGCTTTCATTGAGCGCAACGAAAAGCCCGAATTTCGTGACCCCTGTGATTCGCCCTTCAAAAACCGCACCGATTTTCTCCGACAGATAAGCTGCGGTAAAGCGGTCAACGGCATTTCTTTCTGCAACCATAGAGGTGCGCTCGGTCTGTGAGATATGCTCTGCGATTTCATCAATGCGTGCAATTTCGGCCTCGTCTATACTGCCGTCACCAAGCCCGTAAGCTTTGATCAGCGAGCGATGCACAAGTAAATCCGCATAACGGCGGATAGGTGAGGTGAAATGCGCATATTTAGAAAGAGCCAAGCCAAAATGCCCTATATTTTGCGGCGCATAAACAGCTTGGGATTGAGAGCGTAAAATAACTTGTGAAATCAAGTGCGAATATTCAAGCTTTGCCGCTTGCTGCAAGACGCGGTTAATCATGGAAGGTTGCGCAACAGGGCCTTTGGGCATTGTAATGCCAAAACTTTCAACAAATTCCCGCACGCTATCGAGCTTATCCAGACTTGGCTTGTCATGAATACGATAGACGCAAGGATATAATTTCGGATCACGCTTATCCTCTAGAGCGCTGGCTGCTGCGACATTGGCCAAAATCATAAACTCTTCGATCAGCTTATGAGCATCAAGCCGCGCCCGCGTTGTCACGCCAGTCATATTACCTTTATCGTCAATCACAACGCGCCGCTCGGGTAAGTCCAGATCAAGCGCGCCGCGCTTTTGCCGGGCTTTGTCGAGGGCGGCGTAAGCCTCATACAAACAAAGAATAGCATCCCCGACTTGGTCGGGGATCTCATCAAGGCTGGTGACAGATCCCCGCTTGCGCGGGGATGCTTGTTTTGTGATGTCGTAATAGTGCTGCACCTGCTCATAAATCAGCCGCGCATGAGAGCGCATAAGGCCGCGCACAAACTTATATTTTTGTAGCTTTCCATCACCATCAATCCACATATGAACGGCCAGGCAAGCGCGGTCTTCATTTGGACGGAGCGAACACAGATCATTGGATAAAGCCTCAGGCAACATCGGCACAACACGATCTGGGAAATAGGTTGAATTCCCACGCCGCTGCGCTTCATCATCAAGAGCGCTGCCATGCTTCACGTAATGCGCGACATCGGCGATTGCGACAATGAGGTGAAATCCGTCTTTCGTTTTCTCTGCAAAAACAGCATCATCAAAATCCCTTGCATCGGCGCCATCAATAGTCACAAGGGGAATAGCACGCAAATCTTCGCGTTTTTTAATCTCTGGAACTTTTAAATTTTTGGTGTCTTTAAGGACGGCATCGGGAAAATTCTCTATAATCCCCGCCTCATGGAGTGAGATAAGGCTAATCGCTTTGGGATCGCCTTGTTTGCCAATGACTTCGGCAACTTTCACCTTTTTGCGTTTAAGACCTCGTGACGGCAAAACCTCACCGATAATGAGATCACCTTCTTTTGCGCCATTCAAATCGCCAGAGTTGATATCAAACTCATATTTTGCTTTTTTATCTGCCGGCGCAAGACAAGGCCCATGCCTGGAATAACGCAGCATGCCCATGACGCGGCCTTTTTGGTCATCCTCAACAATTTTAATAATCCGCGCCTCGTAAAATGTATCGCTTTGCCGCGAGAGACGAACAAGCGCGCGGCTATCTTCTTTGAGGCGTGCGAATGCTTTTTTATCGGGTACAATCTCGATCTTTGGCTGTGCACCTTGTACTTCTTCATTCCACGCGGTGAGCTGCGCAAAAACCGCCCCGTCGCTGGAAATTTCCGTGACTTTCACCATCCCCGCCGACGGCAAGCCATCAGGCACAGAATAAACACCGCCCGCTTGTTTGGAAATTACGCTGTCCTTTTCAAGTTGTTTCAGAATTTGTTTCAGCGCAACACGGTTTTCCCCGCCCTTGATTCCAAAGGCACGCGCAATTTCCCGCTTTGTCACCGGCTTTGGCGAGGATTGGATGAATTTCAAAATATCTGTCTGGTTAAGAGCCATTGATTAGGCTTTTTTCTTGCGTTTGGCCGGAGCCTTCTTTTTCTTAGGCTTTGCTGCAGCTTCTGCTTCTTTAGCAGCTTTCGCCGCCGCTTTAGCCTCATCGCGTTTCATTTTCTCAGCAATGAGATCAACGGCACGGTTCATGCCAATCGTCATGACATCTTCATCCTTGGGGATAGAGGCAAATTTCCCGTCATGTTGCACGAATGGCCCAAAACGCCCGATTCCGGCTTTGATCATTTTACCAGTCTCCGGGTGTTCGCCAACATCACGCGGCAATGCGAGTAACGATAAAGCCTTCTCCAGATCAACATCGGCAGGGGATAATCCTTTCGGTAATCCCTGACGCTTGGGTTTAGGTGCTTTTGGCTTGGATGGTTTGCGCGGTGCTTTTTTACCAGCCTCTTTGGCCTCTTTTTTAGCAATCTCCCATGCCGCGATATCCTTCTCATACCCTTCCATATCCGGTTTTTCTTCCGGTGCAGGATCAATCTGCACATAAGGGCCATAAGGTCCGCGCCTCAGAGAAACCGTGCGCCCTGTCCCTGGCTCTTCACCCAGAATTTTCGGCTCATTCGCCAGCGCCGCCATATCACTATCTTCTTCGCCATCAGGAACAACCAGAGGCTTTGTATATTTACAGCCCTCATTATAGTTAGAGCAGCCAATGAATGCGCCGAATTTCCCAAGTTTTAAGCCAAGGCGACCATTGCCGATTGTATCCTTACACGCCTGACATTCCCGGCTTTCTTCACCTTCAGGGAAGAAGTGCGGCCCAAGATCTTCATCCAGATAATCAATGACTTCGGTAATGGTAAGACCTTTCGCCTCATCAACCGCGGCTTTAAAATCAACCCAGAACTGCTGCAGCATTTCCTGCCAATTCACGTGCCCGCCTGCAATTGCATCTAGCTCTTCTTCAAGATTGGCAGTGAAATCATAATCCACATATTTGGTGAAGAATTTGGTCAGGAAGGTCGTAACAACCCGCCCGCGATCACCAGGAACAAAACGACGGCTTTCCATCGACACATAATTGCGATCCCGCAAAACCTGCATGATGGATGCATAGGTCGATGGTCTACCGATTCCCATCTCTTCCAGCGCTTTGACCAGTGATGCTTCGGTATAACGCGGTGGTGGCTGTGTGAAATGCTGATTCGGTGTAACATCGACAAGCTTTGTGGAATCGCCTTCATTCATCGGCGGTAAGCGGCGATCTTTTTGATCCTCATGCTTATCATCATCACTGCGATCTTCTGTATAAAGTTTCAGGAAACCATCGAATTTCACAACTGATCCATTGGCGCGCAAAATAACATCATCCGTTCCATCGCTGATATCAACGGCCATTTGATCCATGATAGCATTTTCCATTTGCGATGCAATTGTGCGCTTCCAGATCAGCTCATAAAGCCTGCGCTCTTTATCATCCTTCATGGGTGCGCCCTTGCGCCCCGGTATTTTGGAAAGATCAGTCGGGCGAATCGCTTCATGGGCTTCTTGCGCGTTTTTAGCCTTTGATTTGTATAGGCGCGGGGCGTTCGGCACATATTGATCACCATACTCCCCCTTAATCACAGAACGCGCCTGTGCAACCGCTTCGCCAGACAAAGTTGTTCCATCCGTACGCATATAGGTGATAAAACCTGCCTCGTATAAGCTTTGCGCAGTACGCATCGTCTGTGAGGCACTCATACCAAGTTTTCGCGATGCTTCCATTTGCAATGAGGATGTAATAAACGGCGCAGCCGGATTACGGCGCTTTTCTTTACGTTCAATTTTTTGAATAGAGAGGTTTTTATTGCGGATTCGCTCTTCGGCTTTCTTCGCATCCTCTTCCGATCCGATATCCAGCTTGCCCAGCTTATTGCCCGATAAATGAGTCAGACGCGCTGTGAATGGAATACCATCGGATGTGTGCAGCTTTGTTTCGATGCTCCAATATTCTTGCGCATTAAAAACTTCAATTTCCGCTTCTCTTTCGCAAATCAAACGCAGCGCAACCGATTGCACTCGCCCCGCAGAACGCGATCCGGGAAGCTTGCGCCAAAGAACAGGCGAGAGGTTAAATCCAACCAGATAATCCAAAGCGCGGCGTGCAAGATAAGCATTGATCAAAGGCTGATCCAGTGAACGGCTGCTCTGGAATGCCTCGGTAATTGCTTTTTTGGTGATCTCATTGAATGTAACGCGCTTAATGTCTTTGCCTGCTGTCAAATCAGCATCTTGCAAAATTTCCTGAATATGCCAGGCAATCGCCTCTCCTTCTCTATCCGGGTCAGGCGCGAGCCATATCGCACTGGCTTTTTTCACCGCACGCTTGATGTCATTGACATGTTTTGATGATCGCTCCCCAAGCTCCCACTTCATCGCAAAATTTTCATCGGGGAGAACAGAGCCGTCTTTATTAACCAGATCACGCACATGCCCAAAGCTGGCCAGCACTTCATAATCGCCGCCCAAATATCCGCCAATCTTTTTGGCTTTTGCGGGAGATTCAACAATGACGAGGTTATTTGTCATTTCATTTTAATTCCTTATTAAGCAGCAAAGCCGCAATATTACTTACCACAGTGAACACAGAAGAAAAACACAGGGGCAATCATTTTTAAAACACAAAATGCTCCTGTGTTGCATCTGTGTCTTCTGTGGTTGTTTTTTGTAATGCCTGCGGCGTTTAAAATCTATTCTATGTCCAACAAGCTAATCCTATTACCAGGCAAACGTTTTACACGCCCTGCCAACTCCAGTTCCAGCAAAATTGTTTGTAAGACCGGAATGCTCATATGGCATGCACGGAAAAGTTCGTCAACTGTAACAGGTGCAAATGATAAATTCTCAAGAACCGTTTCTTGTGCATTTTGCGGGATATCTTCATTGGCGGGAGGCGGGCTTTCAAAACTAGGTTTTACTGGAATAGGTTCACGCAGGCCTGTCCCGTGAAAGTTTAAAATTGCCTCTAGAATATCATCTGCATTTCGAATGAGGGTTGCGCCTTCGCGGATCAAATGATTGGGACCATGCGCCCGGGGATCAAACGGTGAGCCTGGCACAGCCATCACTTCCCGCCCCTGCTCTCCAGCAAGCCGCGCGGAGATGAGAGAGCCTGAACGCATGGTTGCCTCGACAACAATTGTGGCGCGAGAGAGACCTGATACAATACGGTTACGTTTGGGGAAATGCCGCGCTTGCGGTGATGTTCCAAACGGACTTTCCGCAAGGATAAGACCCTGATCCCTGATATGTTCAAAAAGTTGTGTATTTTCCTGTGGGTAGATCACGTCAATGCCGCCCGCCACCACGGCAATTGTTCCTGTGGATAGCGCCCCCTTATGTGCTGCCGTATCAATACCGCGTGCCAGACCTGAGACAACAATTTGGTTGCGCGCCCCTAAATCACGGGCAATTTTTTCAGCCATTTTTCGCCCATTCAGCGATGCATTCCGTGCGCCCACCATGGCAATACAGCTTTGGGAAAGAATCTCAAGATTACCGAGATAAGATAAGACAGGCGGCGCATCATCACAGGCCGCAAGCATTGAGGGGTATGTATCACAGGCCGTCGTCACAATATCCCCGCCAAAGCGATGCAACGCTTCATATTCGCGTTCTATTGCAGAAAGCGCGGGCGCTTTAAGCGGTTTTTTCCGTCCGCCACGTGAAGCCAGTGCAGGAAGTGCATCCAGCGCATTACCGGCCGAACCGAAACGCTCAATCAGCTTGTAAAAGGTGATCGGGCCGACATTTTCGGTGCGAAATAGTCGCACCCAGTTGAGCTTTTCAGCATCAGGTAAAGGCACTGCACTGTGTTTCTTATTAAACATTTTCATCCTTTTTTACACGTGAGTTAGCCAGAGACAGCGGAGTTGTTAAAATAATATCTCTGTTTATCTACGTTATCTCACATGTCCATTAATTCTTAGTCCCTATCTTTGGCTCAACGCCTTTCAAAAGCCGCTTGATATTCTCTTTATGTCGCCAGAAGACAAGCATAGCAATCAGGATTGTAACCAAAGCCGGCATAGCGCCATAAATCAGCAACGTTGTCAAAGGTACAAATGCAACAGCAACTAAGGCCGAAAGTGAGGATATCCGAAAGAACCCGGCGACAATCCCCCACGTGACGCAAGCCACAAAACCCGCCCAAGGTAGTGCCGCCAGTAAAACGCCAAGTGTCGTTGCTACCCCTTTGCCGCCTTTAAATTTAAGCCAGACAGGATAACAGTGGCCAATAATGGCACACAGCCCAATCAGCGTTAAATAAAGATGCAGATCTTCGAGACTGTCGCGGAATACTATGAAAGCAAAAATAATCGGAGGAACAGGTTTTAGAAAATCCAGACAGAGTGTTGCAAAGGCCAGCGGCTTTCCATGCGCTCTTAAAACATTCGTCGCCCCGATATTCCCCGAGCCTGTTTGACGGATGTCACCTTTGCCCAAAATCTTTGTTAAAATAAACCCGAACGGAATGGAACCTAGCAAGTAGGCAAAAGGGATATAGCCTAAAGTCATAAAAATTATAAAAATTACATGGAAAAAGCTATATCCGTTATAGTAACTAATCATGTTCGGGATTTCTGCAAATAATTCAAATAAACTAAGCTCCATCAATCACCCACCCTAACGTCATTGCGAGCGTAGCGAAGCAATCTTGTTAGCATTCCAGGGATTACTTCGACCAAAATAAATTTGGTCTCGCAATGACGGTATCCGAGATTATTTGTCATGATCCTCCACCCACCAGAATATCAAGCACGGCCATCCTCGTTGGAATACCATTTTTCACCTGTTTTAAAATCAAGCTCCGTGAAGGGTCTTCTGCCACGCTATCTTCCATCTGGACATTCCTAACCAATGGCCCTGGATCCATGACAATTGCTTTGGGGCAGTACTCATCCAATTTTGCAAGCGTCACGCCAAATTCATTAAAATAAGCTGCATCAGAAGCAATCAGAGCCGTATCCATGCGTTCTTTTTGCAAGCGAATAGTCATAACAACATCACTACCCGGAAGCCCGTCATCAAGAGAATTGAATGTCTCAACATCAGATACAACAAGCTTTTCCGGCATTAAAACATCCGGTGCAATCACGCGCACATTCGCACCCATCTTTGTCAAAAGCTGCATGTTCGAGCTTGCTACGCGGCTATGGGCAATATCCCCGATAATCGTAACATTCAAACCCTCAAGAGAGCCAAAATGCTGATGCATTGTTAAAGCATCCAGCAAAGCTTGTGTTGGATGTTCCCGCCAGCTATCACCACCATTAATTACTGGGCAATGCGCACGCGAAGCTACGAATTTCGGCGCACCGAATTCTGAATGCCTTAGGACAATAGCGTCGGGCTGCATGGCGCATAAAGTATCAATCGTATCGATAAAATTCTCACCTTTGGAAAGAGAACTTGTCTCGGGGTTCCAATTAATAATATCCGCGCCCAGACGTTTTGCCGCCATTTCAAAAGACGTCAAAGTGCGCGTGGAATCTTCAAAGAAAAGATGTAAAATAATTTTACCATCTAGTTTCTGCTGATCCCATTTGCCAAGGGCAAGTCCTTCTGCATAATATTGCGCACGGTCTAAAATCGTATCAATCTGATCCGCATCCAGCTCATCTATGCCTAAAAGATGTTTCATAAATTACTTTCTTAAAAATTTAGGTGCTGAATCGTACATTAAAGAATATGTTTTAAAAAAGGAAGAAATTGGTAAATAGAGGCGGTAAAAATACCAACGCAAAAACCGGGGCCAGCGGGGATGGAAAAATGCGATAGCTTTCCGGTGTCCTGTTCCTGCATTTTTTTATAATATAAAACGCAAAGACTATGGATAATCCCGGCAAAGGCACCAATGGCAATCGCCAGCAAAATACCTTGTGATCCAAGCCAAACACCACCAGCCGCCACCAATTTCACATCACCAAGGCCGAGCGTATCTTGTTTATAGATTTTGTTGCCCGCCAATCGAATACCATATAACAGCCCCCCGCCAATAATGGCGCCCAATACCATACCCTCAAAGGAAAGCCATGAAAAAGCTGTCAAGCTATGAAAGATTATCCCACATGCTGCAAGTCCTGCATTATATATATTCGGCAAAAGACCGATTTTTAAGTCAATCACGGATAAAACAATAAGCAAGACAAAGGCCAAAGCAAGACATAGCAAAGTAAAAGTTTCCAGAATCATAGAGTGATTGCCATTTATCTCTTTAGTCAAAGTATGCTAAATACACAATTGAGCTCTAACTCACAATTATCAAGTAAGGAATGATTCACTGCTAATCGCCGGCCTAGTACGTGAAATTGTTTACACGGCTGAAAATATCCCGGAATTTAAGAACCTTACCCGAACCTATAGATATAGAATAAAAAGGCCCGGCTCATCATTAAATCAGGATAAAGGATGACAAGCCGGGCTTTTGAAAGTGCCTGCTTTTCAGGGGTTCACGGTAGGGTAAGGGCAAGCAGGCGTGGGTATTTTTAAAATCTAGCGGTGATGTTGTTGATTTTGATCACTATGCAACACATCAAAAATATCATCGTGGCCATCTACAAAATCGTTTAAACGCGATAACTCAAAGGCTTTACGTTCCAATATAGAAATATCAAAAACTTTTGATTGTATCGTATTATTATTCGTTTTTATTGATTGACGCATATCATCACCTTTTCGTTATAGTCTGTTTGTTGTGTAAATATTATTTGCGAAAAATATGCCAAAAGCCGTGCGTAAAAAATTGTTTTACAAACAGTGTCTTACGCTAAGATTGTATTTTTTATAAAAGCGGCAAAAATATACATAAGAAAAAAATTCCCAGTACAACCCGGCAAAAGTTTACCCTTTGCCAAGTTTAGGCTATCCTAAAAGATGCCTAATCTATAAAATGGTCTCCAATGCTTCAACGCTTTATTATCACTGTATTTTTTGTTGGCTTCATGTGCTCAAGCTCAACTGCTATGGCATTGGATGTGAAGCTTCCCGGACAGGCACACGGCTTTGAAGCTCATAGAGCTATTTATGCGGTTGATTTGCAGTCATCGCGTTCTGCAAGCAGAATTGTCAATATTTCAGGGCATATGTATTATGAATGGGTCTATGATTGTGATGCTTGGAACTCTCAATATCGCTTCAATGTTTTGTATGAGTATGCAGATGCTCCGGCTGTCAGAATTACCAGTGATTTTTCAAATTTTGAAGCATATGATGGAGATAATCTTGATTTTAGTGTCGTGCGTAAACAAAATGGGCGTCAATATCAAGAAATTCGCGGCCATGCTCATAACAATGACGGCCAGAATGCAGAGGCCATATATAACCAGCCTGCAGGCCTTGTCCAAACATTGCCGCAAGGCACTTTATTTCCGATGGCGCATACTCTAAAAATTATCGATGCTATAAAAAAAGAAGAAAAGTTTTTCAACGCCACTATTTTTGATGGCAGTGACGGGGAAGGGCCTGTTGAGATTAATGCTTTTCTTGGAAAGCCGGTTCAGACTGATGTTATTTTGGATCAAATCAAGGGTAATTCTGCTTTGGATCAGAATTTGTTAAAAAGCCCAGCATATAATTTACAACTTGCCTTTTTCCCATTGAACAAAAATGAACAGCAAGCAGATTATGAAATGGATTTAACTTTGCATCATAACAGCGTTATCAGTGATATGCTTATTCATTATGGTGATTTTAGCGTTCATCAAAAACTTATTGCTATCGAACCAATCGATACAGAGCAAACATTACAATCTTGCCAATAAAACTATTCTCTTTCACCTGAAAAAACGATAGGATTTTATTAAATATAATTTAGGGATTTATCATTTACTCTAATGAAATATGGGGTGATAAAAGAATAGTATGAGCAAAACAGTTCTTATTGTTGAAGATAATACATTAAACATGAAGCTTTTTCATGACCTTCTCGAAGCGCATGGTGTGAATACGATAGAAACCTATGATGGGAAAAATGTTATTGACCTTGCGCGCGAGCATAATCCAGATCTCATATTAATGGATATACAATTGCCTGAAATTTCTGGGCTTGACGTTACAAAAATGCTCAAAGATGATGAAGACTTAAGGCAAATACCTGTGATAGCAGTGACAGCTTTCGCGATGAAGGGTGATGAGCAGAAAATACGTGAAGGTGGCTGTGAAGACTACATATCCAAGCCGATCTCGGTTGTCAATTTCATGGATACAATAAACCGCTATCTCGGTTCCGAAGAAGAGGCCTGAAATTTAAATGTCCGCACGTGTTCTAGTCGTCGATGATATATTGCCAAATGTAAAGTTACTGGAAGCAAAGTTAACCAGTGAATACTATGATGTTCTCACTGCTACAAACGGTGAAGAGGCACTCTCGCTCGTAGAAAGAGATAGCCCGGATCTGGTTTTACTCGATGTTATGATGCCAGGGATGGATGGTTTTGAGGTTTGTGATCGTATTAAAAAAGATCCGACATCCGCGCATATCCCTGTTGTTATGGTTACGGCATTAACGGATGCTGAAGATAAAGTGCGTGGCCTTGAATCCGGAGCTGATGATTTTTTGAGCAAGCCGATTAATGATACGGCCTTAATGGCACGCGTGCGCTCGCTGGTACGCCTTAAAATGACAACTGATGAATGGCGTGTGCGTGAGAATACGGCAAACCAGCTTGGTGTTGTTGATAATGCTTCTAATGTCATGTCGGAAGCTACGGATAACGCTAATATCCTCATTATAGAAGATAAAGATTTTGAAGAGCGTAAAATGGTCGAAACCCTTGAAAAGGATCAACACACAATTACTGCTGTTCACACAGGTGCGGATGTTATTGGCAAGGTTGCAGAAGAAGATTTTGATTTGCTTATCATCAGCCTGAATTTAGATAATGAGGATGGCCTGAGACTTTGTTCGCATCTAAGATCTAATGAAAAAACGCGGTCTACGCCAATTTTAATGATTGGTGAAGAACAAGACATGGAGCGCATTGCACATGGCCTTGAAATAGGTGCTCATGATTATGTTATGCGCCCGGTTGAGCGTAATGAACTTCGTGCCAGGGTTCGCACACAAATCCGACGAAAACGCTTTCAGGAACGCCTAAAATCATCCTATGAAATTAGTCTGTCCATGGCGCTGACTGATAGTTTAACAGGTCTTTATAACCGTCGCTATCTTGAGGTGCATTTAGAAAAATTATTGGAAAAAAATCGCCATGATCGTAAATCAATGGCTGTCTTAATGATTGATATTGATCATTTTAAATCTGTTAATGACAGTTACGGGCATAATGTTGGTGATGAAATTTTGAAAATATTTGCAGAACGGCTCAAAGATAGTTTAAGGCCAACAGATTTGGTGGCTCGTTTTGGTGGAGAAGAGTTTACCGTTATACTGCCCGATGTTACTAGCGAGAGGGCTCACATGGTTGCCGAGCGTTTGCGCAGAAATATTGCCAAAGATCCTATTACATGCTCAACGCCTGAAGGGTATTTAAATATTACAACCTCTATCGGTGGTGCTATTCTTGATTATGTTGATTCTAACAATGTTCATAATGCACTAGAACGTGCGGATAAGACACTCTATGCCGCGAAAGAAAGTGGTAGAAACTGTTGCTTTTTCGAAGGTATAGGGATGCTAGATCCGGAAAAGGTTCCTGTTCGCGAACGTGCGCGTGAGGCAAGTTAAGTGTTTGAGCTGCTTAGAATTTATGCACCTGTACTTGAGGCAAGTAATAAATAGTGGCGGCGGTCAATAAGACCTTGTTCATAGACAATTTCAGCGGATTTTTCCATTGTTTGGCCATATTGGTTAATCATGCGCTGAATTTCATTAGGCCACTCAACAAAAGACATATCCATGAGTTTTTCACGGACGTCATCGGGAAATTTCATCCATTCACGAACGCCGATGCGCCCACCGCCTTCTCTTGGAACCAGAGCCTGCGTCACGACTAATCGGAGAGTTTCCATCAGGGCTATAGCGCGTTCCTCACGCTCAGTCATATCATAACTGGACAGCATACGCTGGATAGTTGCGGCGACGCCTGTCGTATGTGTTGTTGTATAAACGGCATGTCCAGTCTGTGCCGCTTCAATAGACGCATTGATTGTTTCTTGATCACGCGATTCGCCAACCAGAATAATTTCGGGTTTTCGTCGCAGTGCATTACGAACACCATGGGCGAAATTAGGCAAATGCCTTGGTATTTCTGATTGTGCGACAAGGGATCTGGGACTATCTATAGAGTCATAAACATATTCAATTGGCGCTTCGTAAGTCAGCATCTTTCCACATCCGCTTGGCCTCTCCAAAAGCATACGATTGCCTGCTGCAAGTAATGTCGTCTTACCGGAACCTGTAGGACCGGTAATAACAACCATGCCCTGACGCGGTGCCCAGGCTTTGATGATTTCTTCTTCTATCTGCAAATCTTGCATGGTCGGTGGTTCACTCGGTAAAACGCGCATCGTTATTTGAGCAGCGTCGCGTCCGCGTGAGAGAATCGCTGTAATATTCACACGAAAACGAATTCGCGTATATCTATCCGGTCTGATCTCATAGGAAATATCAAGATCTCTGGCCGATGCCAATCTGGCTTGCGCTTCTGGACCATATATTTTGGTTAGGAATATCGCCATATCAGCGGCATCAATATTGCGAAATGTCCCAGGATAGAGAGCGCCGTGAATCTCGTTATAAACTGGCCTGTCTGACTGAATAGAAATATCAGACGCATTTTGTTTCACACACCAGAGTAAAAAGGGGTCAATGTGATCTTCTTGGAAACGATCCGGCTCATCGGGCCAGGTTTCTGCGAAGTTATCTTCAGGTTTTAAAAGACTTATCGGCTTGCGGGCTGCCATGCATCAAATCCTGTCATGAGTTCAGGAACGCCTGTAATTTGTACAGCACGGTCACCTACGCGCATTTCGTCGCCATCACCGGTTATACCGCGATCAACCTGCAGCGCATAAGGTGGTGATATCATACCTTGCGATAATAAGATACGATAGCGAATCATGCCTTGAAAATCCGCATTCAACAGATTTAAATCTTCCTGAAAAATCTCATTGGCTTGAAGAACACCTTGCTCCCAGCCTTTACGAATATTTTCAATCCAGACTTTTCTTTCTTCATCATCTTCCGGGCGTAAAATATCGGGCGGAGGCTCAACGTCGCCCCAGTCGCGCTCAACATAGTTCCGCCAGTTACGAGGGGCTGAAACAATACGTGCATTGTTGATAATATTATAAATACGATCAGAAACAGCAGCTTGTTGCCCGTCTAAATCAACCAAAGTGGCGTTAACGGCCTCACTGACGATCGGTGGTTCAATTAGAAATCCAGAAGGCGCCGGGATCAGTAATTTTCGAAAATCATAGACTTTATCCAAATGTCTGGAGCGTCTATCAATTTCTTTTCGAATCTCAAATGTACGTGCGGCAAGCCCCGCACGTGCGCCAAAAGAAATAGCAGCTTCTTTAACGGCATCAATACGAATATCAAGGGGCATGCCCGTCTCGCCCTCTGTAATTTCGTTTTCCCGCTCAAGTCCTTCAACTTCTTCAAGGGTGGGAGGGGTATTTAATAGCTCGCTTTCATCTATCTCGGTATTGGCACATACGGCCGAAGATACAGCAAAAGACACTACGATTGCAGTGAGGGCATATATTTTTTTCAAGTGACAGATACGCAACATCTGCTTAATCCTTTTTGACCTTAGCCTCTGGCACCTGTGTTAGGTGCATAATGAATTTCAACAATGCGAGCATTCGCATCAACACGCACATCTGCGCGAACACCGAGTTGAACACCGACATCGCGTAAAACCTCGATAACAGGCTTATTTTCAACATCAATAGAAACAATAACAGGAACCACGGGCTTTGTACCAACGGTTATGAAATTATAACTTGCACGATCTGCAAGTGTTTTTGTTATTTGCTCAGCCGGACCGACCCAGTTTACGGTAATTGCGCGTCTTAGCTCTACAGGTGCATCGCCAATCGGAGCAGCCGCGATTGCAGGACCGCGAGCATGCTCTACAGCGGCAAGCGTTTCCAGTGCAGAGCTTGCGCGACTTGCTGCATCTGCCAGCATAGCGGAAACACTATCAGGTTCTGCAACAAGCTGTGGTGAGAAATTGCTAAAGCTTCTAGCAGTCTCGCAACCCACTAAAAAAAGCATTGAAGCACATAAACATAGATTTAAAAACTGACGTGTCATAACTGGTTAATACCTTGCAAATCGATTTATTAAGTACAAGCATTAAATGAACTATTTATAATAATCAAGATTAATGCGAGTTGCGCCCCCCTGCAAGACAACAAGAATAGTTGCCCCCAATGAAATATCAGCGAAAATATCATCTATTTTTCTTAACAAGACCATTATCATGCAAAACCTCAATCACTTTTTTCTTATAACGTGTTCCATGGCGCGGTGTACGGGAATGATAATGCGCGATTGCCTGTGAAATACTGCCTGTTTCATTGAGATGGCCTTTTAAAATCCATGCAGAAACACCAACATTTGTGCAGGCATCATCTCTTACCCATTTACGAGCAGTTTTTTCACTAACACCCCATTTTTTTGCCAATTCCGGTAGCCAAATTGTATTAATTTGCATGGGACCCATATCATAGGAGCCGTTTTTGTTTTTAACTTCTTGCCCGACTTTGCCGCCTTCAACCTTGTAAATGCCTACAAGCACAGCAGGCGGTACAGAATAAGTCTGTGATGCAAGCATTAAACAAGCGGCGAGAATTTTACTGGCTGCCATCCCTAACTAACCTTTTCAACTTTACCTAAAATTCCAAATTATTCTTTCTTACCAAAAAACGACATTGGATTACCACCAGTTTGATCACCACTGCCAGAATCATCCCCTTTTTCATCGGACTTTTCATCAGCTGCCGGGATAGATGGGGCTTCTTGTGCAGGCGGTGGTGATGCGGGCGGCGCTGTAACTGGAGGTGTTTCCGGCTGCACTAATGGCGGCGATACCGAATTATCATCTAAAGGTGGCGCTGTGTCTTCATCTTTTGGTTGCGCAAAGAAACCCATGGGGCTTGCCCCACCCGAAGATTCCACTGAAACTTCTCCAGCAGCTGCTTCTGTTTGTGCGGGCGGTTGAGGCGCTTGCGGTTGAACAGGTGGTGTTTCCGGCTGAGGTTTGGCTGGCGGCGCTACTGAGCCAGCCCCTTGGGCTGCTTCTGTAACAACATTCCCGGGGATCATATTTTTAACAACGGCTTCAAGCATAGCGGTCCGTGTTTCAAAGGCCTCCCATACTGGTGCAATGGATAAATCTTCCGGAATGTCCGCATCTGATCCAACCAAACGTTTTGTTTCACCTTCATGACAAGCAGCATAAATATCTGCATTTGCGCGCAAAACAGCCAGTTCTGCAAGCTTTTGATCGTCACCCGTTAGATCAGGCAGCAAAGCCTCCCGCATCTCGGCAGTACGTTTAACCAGACGATCAGATACATCCATCATCAATTTTTGCTCAGGCTGTCCAAATGGAAAGTTACTGATGGCATTAATAACCGGGATCAACGCGTTTGCATATTGAATAGTAACTTGATTGGCATCAACGGGCGTTCCGTTTGCCTTTAGTTGCTCCAAACGACCGACATTATCCGGACTGAGATTAAAATTATCACCAAATGTTAAAATGGCCTGCATAGCGGACTGAATACGCGATAAATCACCAGTTTCAGGTATTTTTCCTCTTTTTTGATATTGATCTGATATAATTGAGCCAGCTAACGCGGCAAGAACAACCCTAAGCGAATCATCTTGCGAATCTGTCGGATTAAGGTCAAGAACCTGATTCATTGAGATACTTGTTTCAACAACTTTAGCCAAAAGACTGGCAACAATTTGCGCAGTATCAGTATCGTTATTGCCATGCTCTGCAGCACTCAGCAAAGGGACACCGATTTTATCTATAATTTGAATAAGATATTGTGCGCGTTGATTCATACTTTATTAGACCCAGACCATAATCTTTCAGGGAAGTATAAACCAAACACGTAAACACATAAAGTCGTCATTACAGATTTTGTTATGTGGGGTCAGGACCTAAATAAGCTTGAGCTGTTCTCGTTATATGGTGACGTTAATAAAGTTCTGAGCCTAAATTCTCAAATATCTCCTCAAACATGGGCGTCGTCAGACGCCCTGTTTGCGTATTATAGCGTGAACAATGATAGGAATCTTGTAAAACAAGTCCATTTCCCAAATCATGTTTCGCACCATGTCCAAACTTATACTGCGATAATTTCAGTCCAAAACATTTCAAAACTGCATTATGAGAGATCAATCCCAAGCTGAGAATAACCTTAACATTGGGCATAGCCTCTAATTCACCTTTTAAAAAATGCCCCATACATGTACGTGTTTCTTCAGTGGTAGGTTTATTTTCCGGCGGTACGCATTTCACAGCATTAGTAATACGACAATTAATTAATACCAACCCATCATCCTTATGCGCGCCATATTCCCCTTGTGCAAAACCAAATTTCAACAATGTCGCATAGAGCAGATCACCTGCATAATCCCCTGTAAAAGGTCGAGATGAAAAATTGGCTCCTTTTAAACCCGGCGCAAGACCGACAATGACAAGCTCTGCATTCATATCACCAAAACCGGCGACAGGGGCGTTATGCTTATCCGGAAATTTAAGTCGGTTGTCTTGCCGAAATTGAACCAATCGCGGACATAAAGGACAATCTCGCCCGGCGATGGGATAATCAATATGATTCTGGGCTTGCACTTGTGACATGAAGCCGTTATAAACCAGTGTTTAAAATTTAAAAAGGATAAAAAAAGATGGCGCGCGTAACCGTTGAAGATTGTGTCGAAAAAATCCCTAACCGCTTTCAGCTTGTCATGGCAGCAGCACAACGTGCCCGCAAAATAGGCTCTGGCGCTGCTCTAACCGTTGATCGTGACAACGACAAAAACCCGGTTGTTGCATTGCGTGAAATAGCTGAAGAGACTGTTGATCGTGCTGAGCTTAAAGAAGAACTGATTAAATCCCACCAGCGTATGGCAGCTTATGAGGAAGAAGATGATTCAATTGACCTCATGGATGGTGAGGAAGAATGGGGAACAATTGCAGGACGCCAGCAAGCTGCGGAAGGCATCTACAGCGACGATGTGATTGAAGATAATAATGAACCAAAAGGTGAGCCATCTTTGCAAGATCTCGCAGGGGTTCCATCGGAATAGGATTCAAAATTTACAAAAAATGAATCCTAACCCTACGCATTGAGCATGACACAAAACGCCGTATCGATATCAAATCTGAATAAAACGTATAAGGCGTCCGGCAAGTCAACCAACCCCAAAGTTGCCCTGACCAATGTTTCATTGGATATTCCGAAAGGTTCCATTTTTGGTCTATTAGGGCCAAATGGTGCTGGTAAATCCACAATGATTAACATTATGGCTGGCCTGGTTATAAAAACCTCAGGCTCAGTCAATATTTGGGGCATTGATATTGATCAGGATGAACGGAACGCAAAACGCGCTATCGGTGTCGTCCCTCAGGAAATAAACTACGATCCTTTCTTTTCACCGCGAAAAACATTGGAACTACAAGCTGGGCTATATGGCGTTCCCAAAGCAGAATACAAAACAATGGAAATTCTTGAAACCGTAGGCTTGGCTGATAAAGCAGACGCGTACACAAGAAGCCTGTCAGGAGGAATGCGCCGCCGCTTGATGGTTGCGAAAGCAATGGTACATAATCCGCCGGTCTTGGTTTTGGACGAACCTTCAGCAGGGGTAGATGTCGAGTTAAGAAAGAAACTCTGGGATAATGTAAAAGCACTGAACGAACAAGGTGTTACGATCTTACTAACAACACATTACCTGGAAGAAGCCGAAGAGCTTTGCGATGAGATTGCGATTATCAATCACGGACAACTCATTGCGCATGAAGATAAAGAAAGCTTACTCGGGCGCATTGAGGGCAAAGAAATTCAGTTCCGTTTGGATCGTCCTATGGATAACATTGAAACCGTACTTTCTGAGTTTTATGCCGAAAAAACCGGTAGACGCAGTATTATTATCCGCTACAACCCTTCAGAAACACAAGTCGGTGAACTGATTGAAACAATTCAAAAAGAAGGGTATGGAATAGTTGACATTTCAACTTCTGACAGCGCGCTTGAAGATGTTTTCTTGCAATTAACACAGAGTTAGGCATCAAAAAGACAATCTAAGCGCCTCTTAAGATTGCCCGGAAATGTGCTTCACAACATCATTATAAACATAATCCGCATCATCATCCATACGGTAAATGCTAAGCAATTGGTTATCCTTACCCATTAAATAAATATAACTCGAATGATCCACCGTATAGTCATTTTGTTCTGAATCATCAACTTTGCGTGCAAAAATCTTGTACGCTTTTATAACAAAATCAATTTGCGGCTGCGTCCCGGTCAGACCAATCAATTTCGGATGAAACAAACTCACATAATCTTTCATGACAGGGACAGTATCACGCTCTGGATCAACCGTAATAAAAAGCGGTTGAGTCTGCTCGGCAAGCACAGGCTTACTTTTTTCAAGCGCAGTCATAACCCGTGACATTTTTTGCAATTCTGTTGGGCAAATGGCTGGACAGTATGTGAAACCGAAATAGATGAGCTGATATTGATCCGCATAATCTTTTTCGGTGACATTTTTGCCGGTATGATCCGTCAAGCTAAATGGTCCGCCAATCTCAAGACCCGCAACAGGCAGAGGCTTTTCCGAAGATAGCCCCTGCTGAGTAATACGCGCAGATTCAAACTTTACCTGATACCATGCCGTGCCCGCGCCAATGATTAGCGCGACAATCGCCAATACGAATATTCGAACCAATTTCTCTTTCATCACAAAATGCCTCTTGTTTACAATGGATAAAGATGTATGCTTATTGATACAAAAAGTAAAGATGAAACCTTGGCGGTGCGCCTTGTAATATTTGCGCTGAGATATACGCCCATAACTTGATCCGGCTTAAATCGGCGTAAGGAAAGGAACTAAACATGCCTCATATTATCGTTGAATATAGCGATACGCTCTCAATGGACATATCTGAACTTACAAAAGAATTACACAATACTCTGGGTGATCTTCCTACAGTCGATATTAATACAGTGCGTACACGCGCTATGCCAGTTCAGCATACAATCACAGGCGCAGAAGGTTACGCTAAGACACTCATTCACATTACGCTCAAACTCTTGCCAGGACGTGATGATGCTCTACGAAAAACAATGGCGCAGGCTTTATTCGAAGCCGCCTATCAAAATCGACCTGATGATAACACAACCATAACAGTAGAAACTGTCGAGCTGCATGAACCCAGCTATTCTAAATTTAGCCTGAAGAGGAGATCAAGTGATGTCTAAAGACCAAGCAAATACCAATGCAATTTGCCCATCAACAACGCATGTTACACGCGGCGCATTAACCGGATCAAAGAAAGTGTATATCGGCGAGCATCGGGTCCCCATGCGCGAGATTATGCTCGAAGATCCTGATCAGGCAAGTATTACCGTTTATGATACATCCGGCCCCTATACGGATGATTCTATTGAACTTGACATCATGAAAGGCCTTCCAACCCGCCGTAAAGACTGGATTTTAGAGCGCGGTGATGTTGAAGAAGTAGAAGGCCGCACTGTAAAACCCATAGATAACGGCTATAAAGATGAAGCAGCCTTGGAGCGCCGTAAGATTAAGCATGAGAAATTCCCGGCTTCGCCTGAAAAACCTCTACGTGCAAAAGCAGGACAAAATGTCACACAAATGCATTATGCGCGCAAAGGCATTATTACGCCGGAAATGGAATTTATCGCTATCCGCGAAAATCAGGCACGTGAGCAAGCGCGTAACGAAGTCTATAATCGCGCACATGGCGGCGAGGGTTTCGGCGCGCATCTTCCTGATTTCATTGATGCTGAGTTTGTTCGAAAAGAAGTCGCCGAAGGCCGTGCGATTATCCCTGCCAATATCAATCACCCTGAATCAGAACCGATGATTATCGGGCGTAATTTCCTTGTGAAAATCAACGCCAATATCGGTAACTCTGCCGTCACAAGCTCTATCGGCGAAGAGGTTGACAAAATGGTATGGGCAACGCGCTGGGGGGCGGATACCATTATGGATCTCTCCACGGGAAAAGACATTCACGATACACGCGAATGGATCTTGCGCAACTCGCCCGTACCTATCGGCACTGTACCTATCTATCAGGCATTGGAAAAAGTAAATGGCGTTGCAGAAGACCTGACGTGGGAGATTTTCCGCGATACTCTCATTGAACAAGCCGAGCAAGGCGTTGATTATTTCACTATCCATGCCGGTGTACGTCTTCCCTTTATTCAGCATACAGCAGAGCGCATCACGGGGATCGTATCACGCGGCGGCTCAATCATGGCGAAATGGTGCATGGCGCATCACCGTGAAAGCTTCCTTTATACCAAGTTCGAGGAAATCTGTGAGATCATGAAAGCGTACGACGTCTCATTTTCTCTTGGTGACGGCCTTCGCCCCGGTGCGATTATGGACGCCAATGACCGCGCGCAATTTGCCGAGCTGAAAACGCTGGGCGAGCTAACACAAATCGCATGGAAACATGACGTACAGGTGATGATCGAAGGGCCGGGACATGTACCGATGCATATGATCAAAGAAAATATGACCAAGCAACTGGATGAGTGCTATGAAGCACCATTTTATACGCTAGGGCCCCTGACAACCGATATCGCGCCCGGCTATGATCACATCACAAGCGCGATCGGCGCGGCGCAAATCGGCTGGTATGGCACGGCGATGCTATGCTATGTCACACCAAAAGAGCATTTGGGTCTTCCCAACCGCGATGATGTGAAAACTGGTGTAATCACATACAAAATCGCCGCCCATGCCGCGGATTTGGCAAAAGGCCATCCCGGCGCGCAAAAACGGGATAATGCTTTATCAAAAGCAAGATTCGAGTTTCGCTGGAACGATCAGTTTAACCTATCCCTCGACCCTGATACGGCACGTTCAATGCATGATGAAACCCTGCCCGCCGAAGGCCACAAAGCAGCTTCTTTTTGCTCTATGTGCGGTCCGAAATTCTGCTCCATGAAAATCACACAAGAAGTGCGGGAATTTGCAACAAATAAAGCTAAACTGGCTACTGAAGGTAAAAAGCGTCAAGCTGCATGACAACGAAAGAGGCCAAAAAACCATCGTCTGAGCACGCTTTTGAATTCCATCTTCAGGAGCACACGGAATGCCCGAGCAAAACGTTGATTTGTTACTTTTAAAGCGGCATGCACTTTGTTCAGTTTTTGAAAATAGGTGTCAACCATACAAGTTAAAAGCTTAAAAGTCATCAATCCTCAACTGTAAATACAGAAACCATAATAGCTACAGCAGCAACATGGAACATCAACCCTATCCAAAGCCCTTGCCAAAGACCATAAGCTAGTGATGCGGGCACAAGCACTGCCATCACTGTCGGCAAAAATATTTTTTGCTGAACAAGATTACATTGGTTTTCGAGTTTGGTAAAAAGGGCATAGATCAAGCCAATCAATATTGAAATCCCCAGCAACCCAAATTCCATCCATATTTGAACCACGAAATTATGCGGATGCAAAACATCACTTTCATCTGAGAAAATATATTGAGAGTCAAAATCCGTTACGTCTCTTGTGGCTTCTATACCATAGCCAAGCCAAGGACTTTGGAGCGCATAACGACTGATATAATCCCAAATTTCAAGACGGTCACCAGCATATCCTTTCGCCAAGACGGGAATATTTTGAAGGTCTTGCGCAAAATTTTCATACACATAGCTCGTCACAAATGGCGTTGCTAAAATCAAAACTATGATTGCATATTTCAATATTTTCCAGGCCATTTTGAATTGATAAGGGAACAAAAATAAAGTTGCACTCCCAACCAGTAAAGCAAGCTGTGCTGACTGGCTGCGCGATATAAAAACAGCGATAGCAAGCGGTATAAACACCAAAATCGCTTTATAGCTATTGTATTTTAACGATAACAACCCAAAGATTGAAAAAGAGTACAATACAAGCGCCACGCTACCCCGGTTAAAGTCCGTTGGGTCGGCAATATGCGATACTGGCATGCCTCTCACAAGATCATGTAAAACACCTTGCATGATCATTTCAAAAATTAAAAATATTGAAGCGGCGATAAATCCAATGGGTAAATATTTTTCCAACGGTTTTAATTGATCTTTGTTCAAAGAGGTAGCCAAGCTGATCAATAAAATTTGCGGCGGCAATAGTGCTAACAGCTTAAAAACCTTAGCTTTTGACGTATCAAAATATTTTGCCCATAAAAGGCTGGAAGCCGAAAGCACAAGGATCAACACCACTAATATCGTTGTTTCTTTTGATATTTTTGGCTTATTTTGGCCAAAAAGAAAGTAAAGTCCAAAAAAGATAACAGCTGTTATAGCGGGAATGAACGCATAGCTACGCGGCATATTAATGCTAAAGAAAGGTGTAATCGCTGTGATAAGGCAAAAAGCGGTAAGAATGTACGTTTCTGATAGTTTATTCTTGGCTAAAGTAACGGTCAAAGCTTAAATCCTTCGCCAAGATAAACACGTTTAACATCATCACTATTCACAATCTCGTCCGCATTGCCTTCCATGAGAACATGCCCGTCGTGCAAGATGTACGCCCTATCAACAATATCCAGACAATCACGTACATTGTGATCTGTAATGAGTACACCAATGCCACGATCCTTGAGGTGCGATATTAACCCTCTTATGTCCGAAACTGCTATAGGATCAATCCCGGCTAATGGCTCATCAAGAAGAATAAACTCAGGCCTTGCAGAAAGTGCTCTGGCGATTTCAACGCGTCTGCGTTCACCCCCTGATAATGCAATGGCGGGTGTACGTCTTAAATGAGATATTCCAAATTCACTCATTAAATCTTCCAATAAAAGATCCTGCTCTTCCTTTGAAAGATTTTGCGATTCCAAAACAGCGCGAATATTCTCTTCAACGCTTAAACCTCTAAAAATTGAAGATTCTTGCGGCAGATACCCAATACCAAGGCGCGCCCGTCGGTACATGGGAAGATTTGTAATGTCTTGCCCATCTAAAATTATCGTACCGCTATCCGGTGCTATCAGCCCTGTTGTGATATAAAAGCTTGTCGTTTTTCCTGCGCCATTCGGACCCAATAAGGCAACGGCCTCACCGCGCTGTAAAGAAAAAGATACATCGCGCAAGACTGGTCTTTTTTTATAGCTCTTTGAAAGATGATTAATACGAAGCCCTTTGGGAACCTCTTTCAAACGTGGTTTTTTTAGGATGTCTGTATGCATAGTTTTTAAAAATTATTTATCACAATTTAGCGTTATGAGCCTACAACTTCCAGCGCTATTCACCAGAGCCGGGATAAAAAACCGCTTTCACCCGACCATTATTACTTTGACCGCCGCCAAAAATACGACTTGTATTGGTGGTAAGATCGATTTCGGCACGTTCTCCTTGAAGGATATTAGGGCCTCTTGTAATGATGATATTGCCCTTCATCTCTGCTTTATTGATGTCAGCACGGTAAATTCCATACGCCCCCGTAATTGTCTCAGTCATTGTCGTAATCACAACATTATTCTTCGCCTCCAAACTCTCTAAAACACGCTCACCTTTTGCATTTTCCTTGAAAATAGCTGATATATGATGAGCCTCAAGCGTATCATTGCCGCCATTTTGGTTGGCACGCAGCACCTTGGCATTGCCGATAGCAGTTAATTTTCCTTTATCAACATAGTATTCAAATTTTTCTTCTGCTGTTACGGTTTGATCCGGTGAAATCATGCGTAAATTTTCACCTGTCATTGTGGCAAGACTTTGATCGAGATTATAAACGGCATGATCACCATAAGCTGTTGCATTTTGCGTGCTGATAATAACATTCTCATCTGCATTGATTTGCGAGATTTCAAAACGCCCCTGCATGCCTTCTCTGTAGGCAGCCGATAAGATTTGTGCTTCGATGGATGATGTTTTTTGTAAGGCCTTTGCATTGCCTTTTGCAATGAGTTTTTGGTCTGCACGATGCCATTCCAAAACATCATCGGCAGTAATTTCCAGCGGCTCTTTTTCATTGGATGGCCGACTCTCTTGTGCTGCAAGACTTACCGGATAGAAAAGCAAAAAAATGAAAACGAAGCGTGCAAAGATCATGGAAGCAACTCTCCAAAACTATCTTTATTGTTAATGTTTAAAAGCATTTTCGCGGGCCCTTTAAAAATCACAATTTCATCAACGGCTGATGCCTCCATACCGTTAGAATGAATGTAACCTTGTGATCCCGCGAGATAAACGTTTTCGTTTGACCAGGCCTTATTATTATCAAGATCAACATGCATTATTGACGTTGTTAATTCATACCCACTGCTATGTGTCAGTACAACATCTTCCTGTAAATCAAGATGCTGCCTGACTTGAAAATATTTTCCATTCTGCGCGCGCAAAGTCACCATTTCACCGGAATTCAAAGTCATCGTACCTGATGGGTTTTCAAGGAGCATCTCATCACTCTTATAACGATTATCCTGTATCGCTTTTTCAGCAGTAAGCTTAAAAGGTTGCCCTTTTCCGTCCACACTTTCAAAATTTGGATTAATTAGCTCATTTTGGCCAATTTCCTGTTCCATATTAAGTTTAATATCTTCTTGCTCAACAGGAATAATTTGATCACCTTCAAAATAATTCCAGTTAAAAATCATCATAATTAACAAAAACGCTAAAATCGGAAGTGCAAATTGTAACTTTTTGATAAAACGTGAGTAACCACGATTAATATTTTCTGCAGTACTGATGCGTTCAGCCCGGAGATTATCGAGATGCGCAGGCTTATCATGTCGTCCAGTTTGCGCTCCATCCTGATACAATTCAAAATCTTTTAAATCATCATCTTGCATAGGCGCATCATAGTTCCAGACACTAAACCTATGCAAGTCCGGCTTGCAAACAATCTTGCAAACGAATCATGCCAACCATTTTATTATTCTCCATGACAATCAAACTACTGACATAATGCCCTGTTTGACCCGTCATAATGTTCATGGCTTCTACAGCAAGTGCATTGTGATGAATAATTTTTGGTGATTGTGTCATAATATCAGTTACGGATTTTTCCATTAAATCAGGTCTCATATGTCGTTTTAAATCACCATCTGTAATGATGCCCTGGAGTGTTTCCTGATCATCCGTAATAATCACCGCACCCAGATTCTTGTCCGTCAGCGTAATAAGCGCATCACTCATCTTCGCTGTGCTGGGCACAAGCGGCATATCATTAACACCCACCATCAGTTCTGTCACTTTCATCAAGCGTTGTCCCAATTTACCGCCCGGATGAAAAACTTTATATTGCTCAGCCGTCAAACCCATACGCGCCAATAAAGCAACTGCAAGCGCATCCCCCAGCGCAATCATCATGGTCGTTGATGTTGTGGGCGCTAAACCATTGGGGCAGGCTTCATCCATTTTGGGCATAACAAGCGGGATATCGGAATGCTTCGCGAGCGTGCTATCGCCACTACTTGTAATCGCAATCAAAGGAATTTGATAGCGCCTTGTATAGTGAATAAGGTCGGAAAGCTCATTATTTTCACCGGAATTGGAAAGCATAAGCACAGCATCATTTTCCGTGATCATGCCCATATCACCGTGGCTCGCTTCGCCAGGATGGACAAAATAGGCAGGCGTTCCTGTTGACGCCATGGTTGCCGCTATTTTACGCGCAACATGCCCGCTTTTGCCAATACCGGCAACAATCAAACGCCCAGTCTGCTTACTATTTTTAATACCGTGAATTGTTTCAACCGCTTCAGAAAAAGCCACATCAATCGCATCCCCTAAAGCCTCCAACGCCCTGCTTTCTAGGGATAGAACATCACGGGCTTTTTGGATATTAATATCTATTTCTGGCATAGGTTCAGACTCTAATGTGAAAAGAAATCTTCGTTGCGCCATCCTGCAAGGTCTAAATCTGCGATCACATGAATGGCATTAAAGACATTTCTGGCAAGTTCTGTCCTGCCTTCACGGGCAAGACGATGATCAAACTCTTCCTTTAAGGCATGCAGATATAAAACATCATTGGCCGCATATTCGCGTTGTGCTTCACTTAACTCTTCTGCCCCCCAATATGAGGATTGTTGTTGTTTGTTTAGTTCAACACCTAACAATTCACGGCAACACTCGCGTAGACCATGGCGATCAGTGTACGTGCGTACAAGTTTTGATGCTGAACGCGTACAGTATACAGGATCGAGTGTTAGCCCTAAATATTTTTTAATAATAGCGACATCAAAACGCGCAAAATGAAAAAGCTTATCACCTTTATTGTCTGTCAATAGTCTCTTCAAGTTCGGCGCATCATAACCATTACGATCTAACTGTACGATATGCGCATCGCCATCCCCGAATGAAAATTGCAAAACACAAAGCGGATCACGCTGGGGTTTTAAGCCCATTGTTTCGGTATCAATGGCAATATCACCATCATGTTTAAGATTGTCGGGAATGTCATGTTTATAAAAGTAAATTGTCATAGGTTTTTTATTTTAAGCTTTGTATTTTGTACAGTTTGATATCTTATTTTATGTCTAAAGTCAAACCTACGCTGGCAATCAGATTAAACTATTTTTAAAAATTTAAAATAAAGTCTTTTCAATTCAGGCTTTTTTAACGATCATAGATTAACACTGAAAGCTTAACTACCTATAAGCGGAGTTTTATCATGCAAGTTATGATCATTGACAGAGAAGAAGCTGCTGCACAAATGGTTGCTGCTAAATTTGAGCGCTGGGGGCACAATGTTTCTATAGAACAGAATAGAGATAATGCCGTTCAAAGGGCTACTTCAGAAAAAATAGACGCGTTTCTGATTGATCCGGCACCAACGAACTCAATGCGTAATTTTATACTGGATTTACGACGTAAAGTTCCAAAATACGCCTATATATATTTATTTGCTGGCAATGTTTCTTTGGAAGATGCCATCAAATCAGGGGCAAATGATATTTTCCTCAAACCCGTTGATCCCGAAATTGTTGATAGTAAGTTAGACAATATAACATATCTTCTTAATCTTGTAGAACGTATCAGCGACGACTCAGAAGATTTCCCAAGTGCGGGCGGCGTCATTGCAAAATCAGCATTTAATCAGTTATTTTTATCGGCTTTGGATCGTGCAGATCGTTACGGTGAACAAACCTATATCCTATTTATATCGGTCAGCAATTATCAAGAAATCCTGGAAAAAGATGGCGCATATGCAGCAGATTATGCGGTTGCAAGATTATCCCAGTATCTCGTTAGACTGCGCAGACAAAGTGATATCATCGCACAAACTGCAAAGTACGAATATGCATTACTCTTGCAACGCCCTATTTATGAAACCGAACCCTATGAAGCTGCCAATCGTTTTGGCGAAAGCTTAAGCAAGTGCCAAGATATTGTTTCAAGTGGTGTTACACCGGTTGAAATTACTGTGTCTCTTATTGATCTTCCTGTTGGACAAATACGTCAACAGCATGTCGTAAAGCCTTCAGAATTCAATGAAGAAAAAGAGGCTGAATAAAGCAGAAAGAGTCAAAAGCCAAAAAATAGGAAAAAATTCCTTGACAGTTTTGTAATTTTGGGGCATTCTTACGCTTAATAACACCCAAAATCTATTTAAATTTTACACCCCTCGTTTTCCACGAGGGTTTTTTATTTTTTAAGGAGAAATATAATGAGCACGAAACTTCCTCTTGATGTCAATGACAACCCTATCCCGGCTTTACGCTTTAAAAATGGCGGTGCCCATGTGATTAGCAGCGGCGCCTCTTCTGTACGCAATAGCGTTGCTTTTGATCCCGATACACGCGTTGTCAGCCTGTATGCGAGCGAGGCTGTCTATGTTGCATTTGGTGATTCTTCAATCACAGCAACAAACAGCGACCACTACTTTCCTGCCGGACTGTATTACGATGTTTCTCTGGGCGGTGATGGCGCAGCGCATGCAACACATATCGCTGTTTTGCAGGTTTCTGCAGCAGGAAATGTCTATCTATCAGAAAAGATCTAGCATATCTCCTTCCTCTTAAAATATGAAAAATCCATAGGCTTCCCTATGGATCTTTATAATGTGATAAATCTGTTAAAGATTATTCAGCCGCAACAGCGTCGTCATCATCTTTATTAGCATTATCGCCGGAAACATTACTCATATTGGTCTCATTTTGAGCATCAACACCATATTTTCCAGCAAAAATATCGCCTTCAAACACTTGCTCCCAAGTGCCTTGCGTTGACGCTTTTGAATATTCAGTCGCACGGTTTTCAAAGAAATTCGTATGTTCCGCACCGTTAAGCATCTCATCCATCCATGGCAGCGGATTTTCGGTTGCATTGTAAATCGGCTCCAGATTAAGCTGCTGCAAACGACGATCACCAATATAGCGAATATATTGCTTTACATCTTCCGGCTTCATGCCCTCAATCTCACCCTGCTCAAAACAAAGATCGATAAACGCATCTTCATGCTGGACAGTGATCCGGCAAGCTTCCGTAATCTCTGCCTTTAACGAATCATCCCAGATATCCGGATGTTCTTCGATAAAGGTGTTGAACAGGCGGATCATTGAGAGCGTATGCAATGTCTCATCACGCACGGACCATGTTACAATCTGCCCCATCCCTTTCATTTTATTGAAGCGCGGGAAATTCATTAAAATTGCAAAAGACGCAAATAGCGCAAGCCCTTCGGTAAATGCACCGAACATCGCCATTGTTTTCGCAATATCGCGCGGATTTTCCATCGAGACATCCTGCATATAATCGAATTTATCCTTCATTTCCTTATATTTAAGGAAGGCTGAATATTCGACTTCTGGCATACCAATTGTGTCCAGAAGATGCGAGTAAGCCGCGATATGCACAGTCTCGATATTCGAGAAAGCCGAGAGCATCATCTGCACCTCAACAGGGCCAAAGACTTGGGAATAATGCTTCATGTAGCAATTATTGACCTCAACATCGCTTTGTGTAAAAAAGCGAAAAATCTGTGTCATCAGGTTTTTCTCAGCCGGGGTTAGCGTTTTTTTCCAGTCGCGTACATCTTCTGCCAAAGGCACTTCTTCGGGGAGCCAGTGAATACGCTGCTGTGTCAACCATGCCTCATAACACCAGGGGTATAGAAACGGCTTGTAAAGGTGGCGCTCCTGAACGAGTGGGGAATTGGATTGTACGGGCATAGTTTTTCTCCTTTTATAAACTTAACGAACTGAGTTTTTAGTAGTAATAATTCTCAATAAGAATGAGTGTAGGGCGCTTCTCCCGGAATCCGAGTCATTCATACATTTTTATTTTTGAATAACGGGGATAAGTTTTTAAACAAAACCCGATCGAAGAACGCCTACATATTGTAGATAAGATCAAAAATACACGCTATATGTTGTTTTGTCGAGGGGGTTTTATAATTTTCAAAAAAGTGAAAAAACTTATAACTAACCAACTCCCGGAAGCCCTAACAGCGGATCACCGGGCGCAAGACCAGCAACAGCAGCCGCACCTGCGCTTTCGGAAAATACTGGGGTTAAACCAACACCATCCAAAAAAGGCGCCATCCCCTGAGCAAGGTCAGCCGCAAACGCCGCCCCCGGAACCGTATAATGAACTGCAATATGTGTCGCTAATTCAAAAGCAACGCCTAGTGCTATCCCAAATGCACCGGAACCTAAAAAAGACATGATTAACTCCTTCTGATATTTTTATTGCGTCATGTTATAATGTAACATATAAGTCTCGGCAATCACTCTTAAAGTATCGTTTTGAGTAAGAAGGAATTAATATGGCTTACAACGAAATCAACCGAAGAGCATTTCTTTTAGCAGGAGCAGGCGCACTTGTTCCGGGCACAGGAAACGCACAAACAAACACCTACACGATTGATGATTATCCTTATAAGCCTGATGGCACTGAAGCACGCATTGGTCATCGCGTTATTAATATGGACTTAGGCCTGCTGCATCCGAACGATGGCGCACCGACAATTGGTTTTTATGCCTCTTTAGATCATAGCCATGGCGCGCCATTTGGAGAAAACTGGAAAGCAACTTTTCGTAAGTTCTTTAAAGGGCAAGATGTCCATAGCAAAGACAAAGGGACTATAATATTAATAGCCAACCACATTAGAGCACATGGCGTTCCAGTTGAACAACTTACAAAAGCATATAACGATGCCAAGGCTGCATGGGATGCCAATCCAAATTTAAGATTGGCAGGCGTTCAGGACAAAAAAGATAATATTCATATTGCAGCAGATGCCTCTAAATTAGGCCTTGGCTAACCACACGCACTGCATTTACCATGCAGTTCGGCATTCCAATGAGACAGGATAAAACCCATACCTTTCGGTTTGTGACTAAACAACGAGGCTAAGGACCTATCGACTATGGTGATTCTAAAACATCCGCTTTATTTTTTCATGCCTAGAAGCTGACCCGGTTTAACATTAGGGGATTTACGCCCGACACGGCCACGACGTCCGCCACCATGGAAACTATCATCGCGCATTTTGCCGTCAATCAGGTCATCAAAATCCGGAATTTCTCCCATTTGCAGGGCTTCGATGGTGGCATGAAAAAAATCACAGCCTTTTTCTTCCCATCCATGAAATTCATTCACATAGTCTTTATCATTTATTCTTAATAATTTGGGACTCCATTTATCTTCTACGGCGGCATCGGCACGCATCCACATGACCTGTTTGCGCCCTCCTGGCTCTACTTCATTGGCGCCTACACTTTTTTCTTCATCTGGATCCGGAATCTCCATACTGCCAATACCAGATTCACCATCGCCCTCCTCATCTTCATCTTCAGAGTCTTCATCCCGCAAAAGTTGAATTTCTGCCTCAAGATCCTCTCTTGTTTTACCCATCCGCACTTCTGCACTACATGTTATGCCTTTAATTTCATTATAGTGCATCCAGGGCATCGTTTCATAGGGGGATAAAATATAGTTTACCCCTAATTTTTCTAATAGCTCTTGAAGCTCTACGCGCATGAGAAAATATGTGTCCTTTATTCTTCTTAAATATCAAGAATATTCAATCCTACCAGTTTTGTCAGATAAAAGGTAAAAATTGATGTGAAAAGTCAATCTTTACCTTTGAATAAGGCAATAAAATTTTAAGAATATTAATGGTATGCTTTTGTGTGAACTAATTAATAGGTTTAAATTGATTGATAAATTTAAGTCAAGGGTTGTTAATCCTGGTAAAAATTGTTTGAGGGTTATGAGATTGCCATTCTTTGTATTTGTTGTCATAGCAGCCTTGTTATTAGGTACCAATTTACATGCGTTTGCACAAGATTCAGAAAAGCCAAAAATATTTAGTACTAAAATGCGCGCTCTGGATGCAGGAAGCTTGTTGGCGGGCGATACTAAAATATTGCTCTGGGGTGTGCGTTCCATAGATAATTTGCCTGTACTTCTGGCTGAAAAAGCACGCATTGCGCTGGATGATGTTATTGCTGGCAAAGATGTTAAATGTGAGCTGAAAACACGGTTTGAGGATTATTTATTAGCACAATGTGTCAATTCAAATGATCAGGATTTAGGGCTTTTAATGATTCAAGAGGGTTTTGTGAGCGTCGAGCGCGGGCTTGTTTATGGTAGTGTTTTTGAAAAACCATATTTACAGGCCGAACAAAAAGCACGTAATGAAAAAGTTGGAATATGGTCTATTGACCATTCTTCTGCTTCTCAAAACGCTATATTCAAAGGAAGTTGGCTTTTGATTGTTGTTGTCGTTTTATTTATCGCAATTATGACAGCTTTTGGTATCTTAACAATTATTATCATGCGTGGTTTTGAAAAAGTCATTGAAGCACAGAACCTTAACATTGAAATGCTTGGCCGTGAAAGAGTTCTCAAAAACAAAGAGCGTGCTGTTGTTGTTAGTATGCTGAGCTCCGAGATTAAAGCAAATAAGTCGAAAATTGAGGCCTATCTTGTGGTTTATGAAGAAATGTTAGCTGATTTGAGAAACCCGCAAAGGCAACCTAAATACAAGAAGACTGGTGATATTTTACAAAAACAGCCCGCTTTGGAGCGAGCCGTTTTTGATCGGAATACTGATAAAATAGATGTTTTAGGTGATGAGCTTTCGAGTGAGGTTATTCATTTTTATGCTCGCATTAAAACAAAGCCGGACTATGTTAATTTGGAGCCCAATATGCCCCTTGATGAAGCGATAGCTTTGGTCCAGAGGAGTGTGGAAAATGCAAAGCGTATGAATAAAATCGCAGATAATTTGATCGATTCTTTTAATGACGGTGGATTATTATTTGATGATTTATAGAGTTTTTTTAAATTAATCACTTTTATTCCTCTGATGCAGGAATATGCATAACAAAACTCATTCTCAGTATTAAGCGCAACTGCTGATAAGCATGAATTTGCAATGCTTTACGTACATATATGGCTCCTAACTTATTTAAAGTCAGTTGTCAGCTGGGTTCGTTTGTGCATTTTCATGGTTACATCCTTTCAAAAAGACGTAAACAACGCGAGCAAAAATCACACATGATGAATACTACTTCCATCATGATGCTCTACTATTTCTCACACTTTGGGAGTCATGATTCTAGCTAAATACGATCTGCTCTAAATGGAATGATTATATCAACCTTGAAAAGGATCTTGCATCAAAATCGTATCATCACGTTCGGGACTAGTCGATAAGAGCGTTACAGGCGCGCCGATCAATTCCTCAATATGCCGCACATATTTCACAGCATTGGCCGGCAAATCCGCCCAGCTTTTGGCACCATATGTGCTCTCTGACCATCCTGGCATTACCTCATAAATCGGCTCTACTGCCGCTTGCTCAACCTGCGATGCTGGCAGATAATCAATCTCTTGCCCGTTAAGCTTATAGCCAACACAAATCTTAAGCTCTTCCATACCATCCAAAACATCAATCTTTGTGAGCGCAATCCCGGTAATCCCGCCGAGCTTAATCGTTTGGCGTACAATCGCCGCATCAAACCAGCCACAACGCCGTTTGCGGCCTGTCGTTGTACCAAATTCACGGCCCTTTTCACCCAAATGCTGCCCGGTATCATCATCAAGCTCTGTCGGGAAGGGGCCTTCACCCACACGCGTTGTATAAGCCTTTGTAATACCAAGCACAAAATTCACTGCATCAGGCCCTACACCCGATCCGGTTGCAGCTTGCGCTGCCGCCATATTCGATGATGTCACATAAGGATATGTGCCATGATCCACATCCAGCATCATACCTTGCGCCCCTTCGAATAAAATCTTTTTGCCGTCTTTACGCGCTTGATCAAGAACCTTCCAAACAACACCTTTAAACGGCAATATTTTATCACGAACCATCATCAGCTTCTCAAACATAGCGTCGGCCTGCGCCTCTTCCTGCCCAAAGCCACGCAGCAACGCATTGTGATGAAACAGCATCTTATCGAGCTTTTCTTTCAGCAAATCAGGATATTCCAGATCGCATACCCGGATAGCCCGCCGTGCAATTTTATCCTCATAAGCAGGACCAATTCCGCGCCCGGTTGTCCCAATCGCATCATTACCACGCGCTTTTTCCATCGCCTGATCCAAAAGCGGGTGAATCGGCAAAATCAGCGGTGCATTCTCTGCGATCATAAGCTTGTCAGGATTAACAGCAACACCCTGCGCTTCAACATTCGCAATCTCTTGCATCAACGCCCATGGATCGATTACAACGCCATTGCCAATGACTGAAAGCTTGGATTTCCTGACAATCCCGCTTGGCAATAAATGCAGCTTATAGGTTACGCCATCAATCACCAGCGTATGCCCGGCATTATGCCCACCTTGAAAGCGTACAACGACATCGGCACGCGAAGAAAGCCAATCAACAATCTTTCCTTTGCCCTCGTCTCCCCATTGAGATCCTATCACCGCTACATTTGCCATTTAATTACCCTTCCTGGCTTGCCTAACTGTATCCATATATAATGTAAATCCACACGCAAGGTGATCTGAACCTAAAGCATAGGCACCGCCGCGCCCAAGCTCTCCATTCACATTTTTTGCAAAAATCGTAAACGCAATTCCTTTGTGGTATTGAAATCCCTTGGTCTCAAGAGGATCAACCGTGACATTCACCCCATCCAATCCTTTGAAGCCATCGCTGTTCAGAATAACCTGCAAACGATCCACATACGCCAAAGCATCAGATGGTAAACCCAAGCCGCGCAGCGCTTTAATGGCTCTATCTGGATTACCTGAAATCTTGGCGCGCAAAGAATCAATATCATGGTCAGCTATACCGGCGACATCCAAAATTGTTTGAACAATAGAAGGAAGCGTAAAATCAATTGAAATACCCGCGATGCCTAGCGTCTGTAATCCTTTTGCAGCGAGCACGACAATTTCCTCAATATTCTCATCTGAACCATCATCAATCAACTCACATCCAACCTGACAAAATTGCCGTAATGTACGCTGCTGGCTACCGCTCATACGCACCACATCATTGGCATAAGAAAGCCTCAAAGGTCGCACCTCATCAGATAAACGTGAGGATACAATCCGCGCAATCTGCGCCGTAATATCAGAGCGCAAAGCAAGCATCTTTCCGGTTTCTCGATCCATAACGCGAAATGTCTGCTCTGCCAGAGCGCTGCCCGGCCCATCAGCCAACATGCTTTCTTCAAATTCCATCAAAGGCGGCTTAATACGTTGATAGCCTGCATCACCAAAAACAGCCATCAATTTGGTAATTGCATTGGCTTCATCCTCAGCATCGGAAAATAGCAAATCCTCAAACCCTTTGGGAAGAAGGCCGTTCAATCGTTTCTTTTCAATCATACAAGGCTCTTTTAACTTGCTTTAGCAGCGCTTGCAATAACATCGCAAAGATTATCGACAACCGCTTCGACTTGAACAGCATTATCACCCTCCGCCATCACACGAATAACCGGCTCAGTACCACTTGCCCTCACCAGCAACCGCCCATCATTGGCCAAATTCTCCTCTGCCTTGGCAATAGCAGCCTGAACACCGCCATCATCCAGCGGCTGACCCGCTTCAAAGCGGACATTTTTCAAAATTTGTGGCAAAGGTCTAAATAAATTGAGAACCTCACTCGCCTTTTGGCCATTCTCTTTCAAAATCGCCAAAATTTTAAGCGCAGCCATCAAACCATCACCCGTTGTCGACGTATCCGATAAAACAATATGCCCGGATTGCTCACCACCTAAATTAAACGCTTGCGCACGCATTGCCTCAACCACATAACGATCGCCCACAGCGGTGCGCACCATATCAATGCCTTGTGATTGCAAATACCGCTCTAACCCCAGATTCGACATGACAGTCGTCACCAGAGTATTTTGCGCAAGAGTTTCACTCTCTTTCATCGATATCGCAAGCGCTGCCATCAACTGATCTCCATCAATCACAGCACCCGTCTCATCAACCATAATCAAGCGATCCGCATCTCCATCAAGCGCAATACCAATATCTGCACCATGCTCTACAACAGCTTCCTGCAAAGCCTGTGTTGCCGTTGCGCCAAAACCATCATTAATATTGCGGCCATTTGGCTTCACGCCAATCGCTACAACATCCGCTTCAAGCTCCCATAAAACCTGTGGAGCAACTTTGTAAGCCGCGCCATGCGCGCAATCAACAACGACTTTAAGCCCTTCTAACGATGTACCGCGTGTCAAACTAGCCCGCTTGACAAACTCTGCATAGCGGCCATTTCCATCATCAAGCCGCGCCGCCTTTCCCAAAGCATCGGGCGCAGCCAAATCAGCGGACATATCACTCTGCAACTTTGCCTCTATCTCAGCCTCTAATACATCATCAAGCTTATAGCTATCCGCACCAAATAATTTAATGCCGTTATCTTCAAAAAAATTATGAGAGGCGGAAATCATTACCCCAACATCACATCTTAAAGAACGTGTGAGCATCGCAATGCCCGGCGTTGGAATAGGCCCTGTAAGAATCACATCCATGCCCATGGATAAAAAACCCGCCGCAATCGCCTGCTCCAGCATATAACAGGAAAGCCGCGTATCTTTACCAATGACAACACGATCAGTCGGCTTTCCCGGATGCCTCTCGCGCAAAACAAGAGCTGTCGCCATTGCAACTTTGATCGCCGTAGCAGCCGTCATAGGCTCTTCATTGGCCCGCCCGCGTATACCATCTGTTCCAAAATATTGTCGTGTCACAAGCTAGGCTCCTTGCGGTATTTCACCACCCCCCAGAGGCGCACTTGATGGTACAGAAGGCTTGGGCGCAGAACCGCTTGGTGTGTCATCATCACTATCCCGAAGAATAGGCTCTCCTCGTAAAATTGCTTTGATCTCATCGCCTGATAACAATTCATATTCTAGCAGAGCTTTCGCAAGCTTATGCAGATCATCCATATGATCCGTCAAAATCTTCTTCGCACGCGCATGCGCTTCATCAACAATGCGGCGCACCTCAGCATCGACTAAATTCGCTGTCGCCTCAGACATATTCTTAGATTGCGCGACAGAATGCCCAAGAAACACCTCTTCTTGATCCTGCGCATATCGTATTGTCCCAAGCTTATCGGAATATCCCCATTCCATGACCATCTTACGGGCAATATTAGTCGCTTGTTGGATATCACTCGATGCACCTGTCGTCACCTTATCATCGCCAAAAATAATTTCCTCAGCCACACGCCCACCCATCGCAACAGAAAGATCAGCATGCAGCTTTTCAAGGCTCATTGACAAACGATCATCTTCAGGCAAACGCATCACCACACCAAGCGCCCGCCCACGCGGCACAATTGTCGCCTTATGAATTGGATCAGATGCCGGCTCATTCAAACCAACCAAAGCGTGCCCAGCCTCATGATAAGCCGTCAGCTTCTTCTCATCATCGCTCATCACCATTGATTTACGCTCCGCACCCATCAAAACCTTATCCTTGGCCTCTTCAAATTCCTCCATGCCAACGACACGCTTATTTTTACGCGCCGCATGCAACGCTGCTTCATTGACCAAATTCGCCAAATCAGCACCACTAAAACCAGGGGTACCACGCGCAATGACACGCGGATCAACATTACCCGCAAGCGGTACTTTCTTCATATGCACCTGAAGGATTTTGTCCCGCCCCTTAATGTCCGGCAGCGGCACAACAATCTGACGGTCAAAACGCCCGGGACGAAGCAACGCAGGATCCAAAACATCAGGACGGTTCGTCGCCGCAAGGATAATCACGCCTTCATTGGCTTCAAACCCATCCATCTCAACCAGCATCTGGTTTAAAGTCTGCTCACGCTCATCATTTCCGCCGCCAAGACCGGCACCGCGATGACGCCCGACAGCATCAATCTCATCAATAAAGATAATACAAGGCGCGTTTTTCTTGCCCTGCTCAAACATATCCCGAACACGACTCGCACCAACACCAACAAACATTTCTACAAAATCAGAACCGGAGATTGTAAAAAACGGGACATTCGCTTCACCTGCTACAGCGCGTGCAACCAAAGTTTTACCCGTACCAGGCTGTCCTACAAGCAAAGCCCCTTTTGGAATTTTTCCACCAAGACGCGAGAATTTCTGCGGATCTTTGAGGAATTCTACAACCTCTTCCAATTCCTGCTTAGCCTCTTCAATACCCGCCACATCTTCGAACGTCACACGGCCTTCTTTTTCGGTCAGCATTTTTGCACGGCTTTTACCAAAGCCCATAGCACCGCCGCCACCTTTACCGCCCTGCATCTGGCGCATAAAGAATATCCAAACGCCCACAATCAAAATTGCAGGCAGAAGCGAGACTAAAATACTGCCAAAGGTAAGCTGCTCAGGATCGACAGGGCGCGCCTTGATTTCAACGCCCGTATCAGTCAAACGGTCAACGACATTCTCATTTGGCGGAACAACAACCTTGAATGCTTCACCGCTGCTTGTAAACGTTCCGAAAACTTCATTCCCCTTTATGGTCACATCACGAATCCGCCCGTCTCGCGCACCTGCCATAAATTCGGAATAAGACAGCTCATCACCGCCCGTAACACCGGCATTTTGCGCGCCTTGCATAACATTGAGCAAAAAAAACAGAACAAAGGCAATTGCCAGCCAAAATATCAAATTACGCGCCATTCCATTCACGGCTTAAATCCTTTCAAAAGTAAATATATACAATGTAATCCAATTCCCGTATCAAACAAGGAAAATCAGCTCAGACATCAAGGTTCATTATTTTCACGCATCAAAATCAGATATCCTGCTTTATCATCGCGCTCAAAGATAATGCCTCCCAATGTACGCCTTCGAAATGAAGCGTCATTTTTAAGCGCATCAACCAAACTCTCAACCTTCTCCATGCGCGGGGCATAATCTCTATCCAGCCCAATGAGATCAAAACAACGAAACAATACACGAATCACTATTTCCTCAGGCGCATCCAGTAGATCTTTTGAAAATTCGATAGGACCTGCATTTTTGCTTATCAAATATCGCTCAAAAGCCTCATCTGTAAAAATATCCAATGCCTGCCTTGCCCTTGCCAAACGGTTTGCCGTCACAGATAATCTTTTGGACGTTAATCCCTCTTTGGCTAAAATATCGATCGATTGCCTTAAACGCACACGTGCAAAAGCCTCATTATCATTCGATGGGTCATGACTATAAGGGATATTCTTATCATTACATAATTGAACGAGTTCCTGCTTTGAAACCTCAAGCAAAGGCCGGCATAAATAAAATCCCTGAAATTCCTGAACAGCCGCCATACCGGATAACCCGTCCAAACCACTGCCTTTCGCTAATCTAAAAAGGACAGTTTCCGCCTGATCATCTTGATGATGCCCCAGGAAAAGCGATGAAATTCCATGCGCTTTACAATAGCCCCGCATTAAATCATAACGCGCTTTACGTGCTTCCTCCTGTATACGAACATCTTGAGGAGCCTCCCAAACCAGCGTCTCATGGCAAACATGATCAAATCCGGAGCAATATTCTGCAACCAAAGCACATTCCTTTTGCGCGTCCTCACGCAAGCCATGATCAACACTCAAAACATGTAAATCTTTGCCCTGCAACGAGCACCATTCCTGCAACAACCATAATAACGCCATGCTATCCGGCCCTCCGGATACACCGACAGCGAGAGCCTTTTGCTTTTCTATGGTAGTAGAAAAATCTTTCTCAATTATTTTTGAAAATTTATCAAACTGCATAAAATTTACAAAGTTTTCTAACCACAGTGACCACAGAAGATACACAGGAGCACTTATTTTTAGCGTCTATTAACTTACATCTTTGCATTTTTAACTATTGAGTATCAGACGCATCTTGGAAAAGTCATGCATAAGGTTTAACATTGTCCATGATTGATTACTAATGCCGTTTATTTTTATACCATCTTATTTTTCTGTTAAGATTATAATAGAATATCTTTTGAATTTTAAAGAGGCTCTTTGTGTCCATAACAAAATTACTATTAGCAATAACGCTTGTAATAATGACAGCAGCATTGCAAAAAAACGCGTATGCGCAGCGTGAGCGCAATCATTGGCAAGGTGTAGCAGCCGATCTATGCTCATCAGAAGATCCGAAAGTAACCGTCAGGCTAAAAACTGCCAAAACAAAATATATTAAAAATTACAATGCAAAAACGATTAATCAGATTCATAAGAATGCAGGACAAGGTACTATTTTAGGGCTTGCCGGAGGTCCAATTTCTATTGAAATGAATGGTCAATATGAAATCAGAACCAGCAATAGAAAGTCCTGTGTACAATTATCTAATGTAGATGTCATGTTCTGGGCAAAGCCAGTAATCGTCATTGCCAGTAATTTCCCAAAAGGATCGTGTGAATATCGTGCAGTTCTTGCGCATGAACAAAAGCACATTCGGACAACACGCAAATTTATCCGCGAATTTGCCCCAAAATTACGCCGGGAGGTGCATGATATTATCGATAATTCAAGAGACCATATGGTCGTTTCAACTGAAAGTTTGCAATATGCACAAAAGCAGATTCAAGAGCCGATTATAAAACGCCTTATTGCCTATCAAAATGAGATCATGCCAATCTTACAAAACAGACAAAACGCTATCGATACTCCCGAAGAATATGAGCGTGTTGCCGCACAATGCGATAATTGGGGTAAGAAGCTTACAAATGGTGGTTAATTAAGCCCCAAAACTCTAGGGAAATAGAAAAAATTTAAACACCCACTAATATGCACCCCCCCTGGAAGTTTATGACGCCTTTGCCATGCGGTGAATAATAATACGTAACTTAGCCTCCAATTGCTGTGGTGAAAAAGGCTTGGAAATATAGGCTGTCACACCTGATGATTTTGCCTCTATAACTGATTCCATATCTGAACGACCTGTTACCATTAAAAAAGGAATATCAGGGTCGACACTGCGCAATTGCCTGAGTAACTCAACTCCATTCATATTCGGCATATTCCAGTCACAAATAATAACATCAACAAAATCAAATGCAGAATCAATAAAAGTCAGCGCTTCGCGGCCATCATTAGACTCAAAAACCTGATTAATCCCTAATTCCAAAAGCATATTTCGAAGCATAGAACGCGCCTCGCTTTGATCTTCCACAACCAAAACTTTGATATCTGCCATACTCTCCCCTAAGATACTCATGACATTTCTCCTATTTTCTTGCTATTAATCGGTACAACATTAGAAGCGTTATCACTCAGCATTTCAAACAAGCTGAGACACAAGCCATCAAAATCGATGGGTTTTGAGATAAAAAAAGCATCTTCAGGAATATCAACTTTGGCATTTTCACCACGCGCAGGATAACCGCTCATAAAAACAATTTCGGCATCAGGACGTACTGCTTTAAACATATCTGCCAGCTTTAAGCCAGTCATACCAGGCATCACAAGATCAGTTATAAGAAAATCAATATCATCCTCATAATCATCCTGTAACACAAGAGCATCATTGCCATTTTCTGCTTCTAAAACCTCCATCCCATGCCGCTTTAAAAATGTTGCTAAAATCTCACGCAAATCGCTTTCATCTTCGGCAATTAAAGCTGTATAACCATCAAATTTAATTGTTTCTATATCATCTGCGGAACCAACTAATGATTTTGCAGGTTCAGGGAGCTGTTCTGCACGGGGAATAAACACTGAGAACTCTGTACCTACGGAAAGTTCGGAACGCACATCTATATAACCATTCATATCCCTAACAAGACCATAAACAACTGAAAGCCCCAGACCCGTCCCTTTACCTTGCTCTTTTGTGGTAAAGAAGGGATCAAAAATACGCTCGGTAACATCTTTAGACATGCCAGAACCGCTATCACAAACGCGTAAGCACAGGTAATCGTGCTTACGATCCTTAACAAATTTTGGTAAGCTTGATGGAGAAACAAGTTCAAGGTAAACCTTCAAGTCTCCGATGCCTTCCATAGCATCCCGCGCATTAATCACCAGATTCATCAAAATTTGAACAAATGCATTGGCCTCACAATGAGCATATAAATCACCATCATCGCAAAGAATGTTAAAATCAATTCTTTCATCAATAAGAGACTTCAATAAAACCTGTTGCTCAGACAATAAAGCTTTTAAGTCAGTTATATTATCTTGTTTAACTTTATGACGTGCAAAAGCCATCATTTTTTTAGTAAGCTCAGCACCGCGCGTAGAAGATTTTTTAATCTTCTTTGAATACTCTAATATCTTCTCAATATCATGCGAATTCATCTCGATCATCCGCGCATAACCTTCAACAATCGAAAGGATATTGTTAAAATCATGGGCTATACCTGCCGAAAGCTGTCCCAAAGCTTCTAGTTTTTGAGCTCGGCTTACCTCTTCTTCTTTAATTTTCAATGCTGTAATTTCACTCAATACACCGACATACAGGTCAAGCTCTTCATTATGATCAAAAATCGGCGTTAACCTGAAATCAAACCAACGCTGCATATCTCCTTCGCCAAAAACAACTTGCTCCTGAAAGCCTTCATAACTGCCTTGTCTTTGATGCTCTTGAATTGACTCAAACAGAATATCTGCATCCTGAGTAGAATGACCGAATGAACGAAATAAATCCAAAAAGCTCTCTGGTAAAATACTATAATTTAAAGATGCAATATTTCTGCACATTCTGTTTAAGAATAAAACAGGCATAGCATTCGCTTTTGCATTCACAATGAATACACCACAAGATGTTGATTCGATTGCGAGGTTAAGCCTTTCATTCGCAATATTTAAGGCTGATAAATCTTCATTCTGGGCACGGAACTTACTCACATCTCTAATTAGCGCAGTCGTTCTACCCTTTTGCAGCTTATACATTTCAACGAGATAAGATCTGCCATCATCCACCATAATAATTTCACGAAAATCTGAGGATCCACCAAAATGCTCTGGGACATCCAAATCGCCATCTATAGCGTTATCAAATGTGTAAGCAATAAAGTCATCAAGATTGAGAACGACATTACGATCACGCAGTTGCTCCAGATATTGTTCCGCAACAGGATTGGTATGTTTTAAAGAATCGCTTTTATCGAAAATAAGAAGGCCAGCACCGCCAATTCTTAATGTATCCTCTAACGCAGACGCATACTCTTTTACCTCTCTATGCCTGAACCAGTAAAAAACTGAATACACTGCCATTGCAGCACATAAAAAAACCAAAATTGTTAGTATAAAGGGTAAATTCATTTTCCGAGGGTCACATTAAAAACAATACAACTATAGATTAAATTTCATGCACAGTACAATGAAACTATAAGCCTTATAGATTTTGACATACTCTGGTGTTTGCAAAACACTATTGAATGTGAAAAGAAAATATATCATAGCAATCATTGGCATAGGATTGTCTATCTTCAATCCTTGCTCTGCTATTGCACAAACACGACATTCAACCAACCTGGCTGGAAGCCTTGGCCTAAACACTATCCCAAATGCCCGTATGGATGAGCAAGGCACAATAAGGACACAATTCTCGTATCTTGACCCTTATTTTCATGGCTTTCTAGGCGTTCAACTCGCTGACCCGCTTTATGTTGGAATCAGGCAAACCGCAGAACTTTCCAGTTTTGATGAAGATTTTGACCGCCTGTATCCAGGTGTTGATACAAAATTACGCCTTATCAAGGAAAACTCGCATATACCTGAGATTGCAATTGGCGTGCAATCCGGCTTTGGTCACAAAAGAACTGCTGGCGAATATATTGTAGCCTCCAAACTCTATCAAAATTTTGACTTTACCGCCGGTATTGGCTGGGGGCGTTTCGCAGGCGCCGCCCATTTTGGCAATCCTTTAAAAGCAATTAGCGATCACTTTGACAAAAACCGCAATCTGGACGGGGAAGACCCGAATGAACCGGATGACTGGTTTACAGGGCAACATGTCGGTTTCTTTGGCGGGCTTGAATATTTCACCCCCATCAAAGGCTTATCCCTGAAAGCCGATTGGGGCGGTGATGATTATGAAGCTGAAAAAGCAGCCTTTGATTTTCAACCCGCTGCGCCATGGTCGGTAGGTTTGAATTATAAACCCTGGGAGTTCATGGATATCAGCCTCGCCTCACAAGGCACAGACAAAATCATAGCAAGGCTCTCTTTGCAAGGTAGTATCAAAAACTGGCGAGACCGGTCAAAACATTATAAAGCCGATGGAGAAACGCCTGTAATGCTTCACGACAACACAGCCGAAGCTGCCCTCCAATATTCGCCCCATCATTCTGCCCCCACCCAAATCGGCAAAACAGCCATGCTCATGGCCAAAAACAGCCCTGAGAACATTCATAAAATCAAAATCACCCCGACATCTTTTGGCCTCAGGGGGCCGTCGGTCAATCTAATTCGCCGCGACCTTGAGAATACACAGAACAACATAAGCACAACAGAAATATGGCATAAAGCCGAGTTTGAGCATGACTTCAAGGGCGTACAAAAACTTCGCCCCGTACAAGGCTCAAAATTGGCCTTTAAAAATTTTTCCTTCAGGCTCGACAATCAAATCAGCATTTCCGAAGAAGATACAAGCCTGTTGCGGAGAACCTCCCTTATTGCGAGCATGAAAGCCCCTGATGCGATCAAATATTTCACAGGCGGTTTGGGATTGCGCCTGAACCTTAGTGATAATCTCGGAAAATTGCGCCGCATTCGCCCAAGGTCAAGCTTTCCCATCAAAAGCGATGTTTATGATTTCGCTGATCGTTTCTTTGCGCTTGATCACGCCTATACCGCATTTACGCACACCATCATGCCTAATACACATGCGAGCCTTATTGCAGGCTACATCGATGAGAATTTTTCCGGCGCAGGCGGCGAGCTACTTTATCGTCCTTATAATAAACGCTATGCCATCGGCGCTGATAGCTGGCTTGTGCAAAAACGCGAACCTTTCACTTTCGCCAATTTAGGCACACGCGACGGGAATCTTTTCACCGCGCATTTGAATGGCTGGTATGACATTCCTAAGGCTGATACAGTCTTTGCAATTAAAGCTGGACGGTATTTAGCCGAAGATTTCGGCTTTACAACAAGCCTGACTAAACACTTCAAAAACGGTGCAAAACTAGAAGGCTATCTCAGCATTTCAAATCAGGAAGATTTCGATCTTTTTGGCGGAACGACACATGCAGATCACGGCCTACGCCTAACGCTTCCTCTGGGCGGTTTCAAATATACACAAAATACTGAAACGCTTCTGACCGCGGCACCTTTTGGACGGGATATTGCGCAAACCGTTACAAATCCAATCCCGCTTTATAAGGCCTCAGAACCTTTCTCGCTCTCACATATCGCAAAGTACTGGGATGCGCTGAATGATTAAATCTCTATGATTAATCCAGTAGACATAAAGATACTTGAGACATTTCTCACTAGCTTTGCCAGCGAAAATGATGATTCAAGGGTGAAAGACTTTCTTCTTTATGCCTTGAAAAAGCCATTGCTGAAAGAAGAGGTCTATTTATAACGGTCAACTGTGGAAAAACATTTTTCTCCGCTTGTGCTCACATAATTTTCAGGCAATGATTATATATCTAAATTAAAAATATATACGAAACGCACCGTTTGCTAAATGTTACGCTAGCGTATGGCATTACTGAATGGCTAAAAACAGGAGAAAATATGGAATATAAAGGAACTCAGACTGCTCTGGAGTTTGATTTTGAAAGCGACAATGAAGCGCCCCTACAAGACAATATAGCTCCAGAAAAAGAAACCACTAAAGCAGATATAAAAATGGTAGAAACTGTCGACAATAAAGAAAAAACCCAGTCAAAAGGCCGCCCGCGTAGTGAAAAATCACGTAAAAAAATCCTCAAAGCAACCAATGCACTATTATTGCATATGAGCGTTCAGGAATTATCCATCGAAGCCATTGCCAAAAAAGCCAAAGTTGGAAAAACAACAATTTACCGCTGGTGGCCTAACAAAGCCGCCGTTGTTATGGATGCCTTAATTAGCCAACCCGGCCTTACAGCGCCTCTTCCTACACCAAAAAACAATGCGGAAGCGATTACATTACAAATTGAAAAGCTCATCCGCATGCTGAACTCCAATAATGGCGATACAATCGCCCAGCTTTTCAGCGAAGCCCAAGCCAGTCAGGAAGCCCGCAAAATCTTTATAGGAAATTTTCTGGCACCACTCGTCGATGCGCTCGAATATAGTCTCAAGCAAGGCATAGAAGAAAAAGAATTCCGCCCAAGTCTTGATACGAAAATTGCTATTGACATGCTCTGCGGCCCTATCTTTTTCCGCCTTATGGCACATCCAGAAAATCTCAATGAAGATTTCATCGAGGATTATACAAAAGAGGCCTTGCGCTTAATTAGCGCATAAAAAATATGCTCGATGACATTAACATAGAGAAATACTGGAGCATTCTGGTTGAGTGGTGCGGGAGTATTTTCTGGACACCCAACACTTTATACCAGGGGCTTGTCATTTTAAGCGCTTTTCTTTTGGCAGGTATCGTCTACCCTTCAGCCAGAAAAAAACTCCATATTGGCCTTGAAAAAACTGAATTTCCTGAAGCTGTCGACAAAACCATAGCAAATCTAGAGCGCTTGATTTTTCCTATTATCGCCATCTTACTCACCGCTGTTGGTGCAGAAATCGTTGGCACAGAAAATTTCGGCGTCAATACGACTCTCCTTGATGGCGTTACAAAACTCCTTCTGGCATGGATTATTATTCGTATCGTTGTGCAATTTATCGGCAATCCAGCCATGCGAAGCTTTTTTGCCTTTGTCACATGGACAATTGCCGCTCTATCTATTTTCGGCCTGTTAGACAAAACAACAACCACACTGGATGGTTTTGGCTTTACAATCGGCGAGAGCAAAATCACGCTACTCGCCATAATAAACTCTATCTTACTCATCGTAGCCTTGCTTTATTTTGCCCTATTCAGCGCAAGCTTTGCAGAACGCCGTGTCCGGGATGTAAAATCACTCACCCGATCATCACAGGTTCTAATTAGCAAAATTATTCGCGTTGCCCTCATTGTGTTTGCCCTGCTGATCGGTGTCACAAGTGCAGGAATAGACCTCTCAATCTTCGCTGTCTTTGGTGGCGCTATTGGTTTGGGGATCGGTTTTGGCCTTCAAAAAGGAATATCAAACCTCTTTTCGGGCATGCTGCTCCTTATGGACCGCTCCATCAAGCCGGGTGATGTCATAGAAATCCCGGATATCGGCACATTTGGCTGGGTTAATAACATGGCTGCACGCTACACGGAAATTGTTACACGGGATAATAAATCCTTCCTCATTCCCAACGAAGATTTTATTACGCAACGCGTTGTCAATTGGAGTCACGGCTCAAAACTCATTCGCCTCGAAGTCAAATTCGGTGTTAGCTATAAGCATAATCCGCATAATATTCGTGATGTCGCGGTAAAAGCTATACAGGAATCGCATGATCGTATTTGCAAAAATCCCGCACCTGTTTGCCATCTTGTTGAATTTGCTGATAGCGCATTAAACTTTACCTTGCGTTTTTGGATCAAAGACGCCGAAGCCGGCGTTACGAATATTCGCGGCGTGGCCATGCTGGCGCTTTGGGATGCCTTTCAAGAACATAACATTGAAATACCATATCCACATCGACAACTTTATATGACAAACTATCCATCCGGTTAGTCGGCCCATAGAACAGGCATAAAATCTTGTTCAATCATGGTGTGAATAACTATATGTGGCCAATGTCCTTATTTTTGCGCATCGCAAATAAGCTTGCCAAGATCAACATTAAGCGCCTCTGCGATTTTTAGGCATGTCAGGAGGGTTGGTTGGATTTTACCTGATTCAATTTGGCCAATAGATGTACGGTGCAAACCAGTTGTCTGACCAATTTTTTCATGTGACAAGCCCTGCTCTTTTCGAGCAGCTATCATTGCTTTTACAACATTTTTAACAATCGCATCCGGCTTTTTCATGAAACAATAATCTCGCCATTGCATGCAAATTGAAACGAGAGTATACTCTCTATCATGACTGAAGAAGAGCGTGCGTTGCTAAACCAATATTTGAATGAGATGATTGAAGGACATTACAGCATTATGCGCGCTTTGTGGAAAATTCAAAAGTTCCTACTGACCGATGAACAGGGATAAGTGCATTTTTTTATTGACAAAAAAATTATGTTTAGGGTATGGGTATATTTAAATATTTATAAGGACATACACTATGATCGAAAGTTTGAGCTCCTCAATCTCTACCATAACCGACTTTACAAAAGATGTGATCTCCGGCCAATACAATGAGTTACTTGCAAAAGTTAGCTTGGGTGCATTAGTTACAGGCTATTCTGGTTATAAACTTGCTAAACAAGTTTGGAGTCATGATATGGATGACAAGATTATCGTTGGTGTCACAGAATATAAACATATCAAAAATGACGGAACAGAAATTTCAGCAAATGATCCCAATTATAATATCGACGATATCCAGGAAATCAGACAAAACCTGCGAACAGCCGGTGTCATAAATTTATCAGATGAGCTAAAATCCGGTGCGGATAGGCAATATAAACGCGATATTTTAAGAGCAATGTCCAACGCTTTTGATAGCGATAAAAACCCTGATGCCTTAAGTGCCGAGCATTTGGATAAGGCCATTCTAGATCCATATAAGATGCGCGCTAAAGTGAAATGGGTTGGCTTGGAATGGGCCTGGAAAATTGCCCAAAATGGATGGGTCGGCGGTGAAAAAGGGCTTAAGAAAAGAAGACAAGAAATCGTTAAATCCCTTTTCAATACTCTTGCACCAAAGATGCCGGATTTTATGGCAGTGGAAGGCGATATTTTACTGAAAGATGCTGATCTTTCAAAACCTAAAACTCCCGTAATCTTTAGCCTGGTAGCAGAAAAAGGCGCTACTAACAGAGGTGGTAAAATATGGTTGAACACGCTTCAGGACGTAGAAGGACAGAATGTTCCACCTGTCGAGCATCATCATAAGGTCGTCGTAGAATTAAGCGATGGCGTTTACACAAATGATCCAAAGCATGAACATCGTACACGACACACAAATCTCAAGAATGTGATTGATCATGCTTTTAACGGTGGTGATGAGGAATCAGAAAGAAGAATGCAGCAACAACAAATTAGCGCAACAATTCCATTTGATCGCAGGAAAGAACAGCCACAAATTATGGCGCATGATTTGTAAATAGAATGACCATATTACACAGCAAGCTCCACCGGCCTTTGCGTGGTGATCTCTTCTTCATCTAAAATACCGGATTGGTTTTGGATGAGGAAGACTTCAATTTCATCTGTTGTAATATGGTTTTCTTTATCAAATGCTTTTTCTTCAGGGCTGAATTCTATATTAGCAATTTCAATCAGAATGTCCCTAAGCTTTTCAAATGTCAGTGTATGCCAGCCTTCGTCATATACAGTTTGTGCACTCACCTCAGCAAAATGATTTGCTGTTATGAAATCTATAACCCCATTCTCCTCCATATCGACAAACACATCACCTACTCTTGCACCGATCAAAAATGATGATTCTGGTACAGCAGCAACCGCCCATTCGGCGCTCAAACGCCGATCTGGATCACCATACCATTCTCGTACACATGCAACTTTTTCAAAGAGTTTCTCAATCATAGTGTGAACATAAACGAAAACTTACACTATGTCAAAAAATATTATGGCATAACGATATACCCTCAATGAAAGCCTTTGTCTTTGTCAAAACAAACCTGTATGTATTGGTCAAACAAATTAAGTACGGATAAAGCATGCCACAAAATTTACGCAATATCGCCATTATCGCTCACGTTGATCACGGGAAAACGACCCTGATTGATTCTATCATGAAACAAAGCGGGATGTTCCGCGATAATCAGGCCGTTGACGAGCGTGTCATGGATTCCGGCGATCTGGAAAAAGAACGCGGGATTACAATTTTGGCAAAGCCTACCTCGATTGAGTGGGAAGGGACACGGATTAATATTATCGACACGCCGGGACATGCGGATTTCGGCGGCGAAGTTGAGCGTGTTTTGCATATGGCAGATGGTGTGATTTTGCTAACGGATGCCGCCGAAGGCCCCATGCCGCAAACCAAATTTGTTCTCGGCAAGGCACTCGCGCAGGGGCTAAAACCCATTGTAATTATCAATAAAGTTGATCGCCCTGATGGACGCCCTGAAGAAGTAATTGACGAAGTTTTTGATCTTTTTGTCTCGCTTGATGCGAATGATGAGCAGCTTGATTTCCCGATCCTTTATGCATCCGGGCGCGATGGGTGGTGTACGCGTGAACTTGCTGATCCGCGTGAAAATCTCCACCCGCTTCTGGATTTGGTTCTTGACCATGTCGCACCGCCACAAGTTGAGGAAAACAAGCCATTTGCCATGCTGGCAACTTTGTTGGACTCTGACCCATTCCTTGGGCGCTGCCTGACCGGGCGTGTGCTACAAGGCTCGGCTAAAGTGAATGATACAGTCAAAGCACTTAATCTGGGGAGTGAACAAGTTGAAAGCGGACGCCTATCAAAGCTTTTGATGTTTAAAGGCACAGAGCGCGTACCCGTTGATGAAGTGCATGCAGGAGATATTATCTGTATTGCCGGACTAACCAAGGCAAGCGTGTCCGATACGATTTGCGATCCGGCGGTTGAAACGCCTTTAGAATCCACGCCCATTGATCCGCCAACCATGTCCGTTACAATCAGCGTGAATGACAGCCCCTTTGCAGGTAAAGAGGGCAAGAAAGTCACATCCACAATGATCCGCGAGCGTCTTTTGGCAGAAGCGGAAACGAATGTCGCGATTACCTATAAGGAAAGCGATAATAAGGACGCCTTTGAAATTGGCGGGCGCGGCGAATTACAGCTTGGTGTTTTGATCGAAACCATGCGCCGTGAAGGGTTTGAGCTTACTGTGTCCCGTCCGAAAGTCCTTTTTCAAGAGATTGATGGCGTGAAACAAGAGCCAATCGAAGAAGTCATTATTGATGTTGATGAAGAATATAGCTCGACTGTAGTCGATTCCATGAATCGCCGCAAAGCAGATATGACAGATATGCGTAGCTCAGGTGCCGGTAAAACACGGATTACATTCCTCGCACCATCGCGCGGGCTTATTGGTTATCAATCACGCTTTTTAACCCAAACACGTGGAACGGGCGTGATGAACCGTCTTTTCCATTCCTATGCGCCATATAAAGGTGATATCGAACAGCGCGTAAAAGGTGTGCTCATTTCCAATGATACGGGCACAGCCGTTGCTTATGCGCTCTTTAATCTGCAAGATCGCGGAGAGATGTTTATCGGGCACCAAACCCCGGTTTATGAAGGTATGATTATTGGTGAAAATTCCCGTGACAATGATCTGGAAGTCAATGTTTTAAAAGGCAAAAAATTAACCAATGTGCGTGCTTCAGGTTCCGATGATGCGATTACGCTAACCCCGCCGCGTAAAATGTCACTAGAAGATATGATGGCCTATGTCAATGAAGATGAATTGCTTGAGGTCACGCCGGAATCTTTACGTTTGCGTAAGTTTCATCTTTGTCCGCATGAGCGTAAAAAAGCATCACGTGCTGCAAGTTAATCTTATGAATTTTTAAGCATAATTATCATCGACAAACCAGGGTTGTTATTTTCGACATTGATATGCCCTCCATGAAGGAGAATAACAGCATTAACCAAGCTTAAACCTAAACCGGTTCCTGCAGAGCTTCTGGCTTTTTCACTACGGAAAAAACGATTAAAGATTTTATCTTTTTCATCTTCAGAAACACCGGAACCTGTATCGGTAATGACTATCTTTATTTGCCTGTTATCTTTATGCACATCAATAGAAACACGGCCACCGCTCGGAGTAAATTTAAGTGCATTATCCAGTAAATTTGCAAAGGCTTGAAACAGTAAATTACTATCGCCGTGAATTCTTGCTTCCATTAAAGATGCGTTTAAGCTGATCGATTTCTCTTCTGCCAATGGTTCGTAAAATGCAATAACATCTTCGAGAAGCTTTTGTAAATTGACATCCTTAAACTGACTGCGTTGCCGCTCTGCTTCAATGCGTGAAATACGCAATAATGCATTAAAAGTATCAAGCAAATGATCGGCTTCTGCCATAAGCGCATCTTTAGCTTCATCATCTTTAAGCTCTTCTATATGACCACGCATCCGTGTTAAGGGCGTGCGCAAATCATGGGCGATATTATCAGAAACTTGCCGCACACCGCGCATTAATTCTTCTATACGCTCTAGCAAAACATTTAAAACAGCAGCCATATTTCCTAAATCATCCCAGCGTGAGCCGACTTCCAAACGTCGGGATAAATCTCCCGTGCTGATGATTTCTCTGGCTGTGTCTGCAATTTTATTGGTTCCGCTAACCACAAAAACACTGATAATATAGGCTACAAAAACGACAGCCATGACAAAACAAACACTGGCAATACCAAGCCATTGCATGAATTTAAAATCTTTGGAAATCTGAGTGATATCACTCCCAATCAAGATTTTTCTATTATCATCCAGCGTATGAATTTTTGCAGCATAACGGCGGTTATTTTTAGAATAACGAAAAACTAGAATGCCCTCTGTCAATCTGGATAAATCTTTTGAAGAGATGCCTGGAACACTGCCATCAGGATTAAGAAAGAGATAGAGCCTGTTATCGCTTTTCAATGTCGTTGGACCCACCGCTTCTATATATCGAATTTCGGCGTCTAAAACTGCCTCAGTATTATGAATGAAATGGCCTTTGGCAAAAAAATGAATGAAATATCCAAGGCTTAAAGCTGCCAATCCACACAAAATTGTAAAAAGCATCGCCATCACAAAGCTGGAGCTTTTGATATAGTGACGGTTTTCGGAGGCTGACTTTTTATTCAATGATATATCCTGCACCGCGCACAGTCCTTATGATTTTAGTATCAAAGTCTTTATCAATTTTACTGCGCAAGCGGCTAATATGTACATCAATGACATTGGTTTGCGGGTCAAAATGATAATCCCAGACATGTTCAAGCAGCATGGTACGCGTTACAACTTGTCCTTTATGCCGCAACATATATTCCAGCAATTGAAACTCACGTGATTGGAGATCAATTTCCTGATGCCCGCGCATGACTTTACGTGAGAGCAAATTTAGCTCTAAATCACCAGCCGTAAGCATAGTTTCTTCATGATTACCTGCATTATCCTGCCTACGGCTTAAAATTTCAATGCGGGCGAGCAACTCCGCGAAGGCAAACGGCTTGACCAAATAATCATCGCCACCAGATCTGAGGCCTTTTACGCGGTCATCAACTTCACCAAGGGCGCTTAAGATAAGAGCCGGGGTGCTATTACCGGAACCGCGAATGGTTTTGATAATTGTCAGGCCATCTAGCTCAGGCAGCATACGATCAACAATCATGGCATCATAATCTTCCGTTGTTGCAAGGAACAATCCATCTTTGCCATTATCAGCAGTATCAACCGTATGTCCTGCCTCCTTCATGCCTTTGGCAATATAAGAGGAAACATTGTTGTCATCTTCAATAATTAATATGCGCATATTGTTTAACCTTGTATTCCCCAAGCAGCATAACCACCAGCCATACTTTGTAACTTCGTATAGCCTTGCTCTTTCATGATTTGTAAGGCTTGCTGGCTACGGATACCTTTCTGACAGTAAAGAATAATCTCACGATCTTTTGCAATATCCGGGAGTTTACCCATCATGAGGGCAGAAAGCGCAAAATGCTCAGCCCCTTCAATATGCCCTGCATGCCATTCATCGTCTTCACGGACATCAATAAATAAAGACATTTTATCTTTTTGAGCCTCCTCAACGGTAATTTCAGGAATAGAGCTACAAGTGCGCGATGTGTATTGCAGAATAATATCCTCCTTTTTCTTCGAACAAACGGGACAGTTTTGGTCAACAGGTAACGATAATAAGCGATTTTGCATCGAACGGGTATCAATGATCCATAGCTGACCACTTAAAATTTCAAAATTTTTATCCTGAACGATGATTTTAATCGCTTCCATAGCTTGCGTTGTACCAATAAGCCCTGCAACAGCGCCAATAACACCGGCTTCTGCACAATTAGGTATATGGCTTTGCGGCGGCTCAGGGAACAGGCAGCGATAACAGGGACCGCCATTAAAATTAAACACGGAAACCTGCCCGTCAAATCCTAGGATGGAGCCGTAAATAAAAGGCTTTCCGGTTTTAACAGCAGCATCATTAACTAAAAATTTAGTCGCAAAATTATCACTGCCATCGATGATCAGATCATATGCAGCAAAAAGCTGCTCGGCATTATCGGCGTTTAGCTCGTAAGGATAAGGAGTTATTTCAATCTCTGGATTAAGCGCCTGTAATTGGTCGCGCGCCGCTTCAGCCTTATTTTGCCCGATTTGATCAGATGTAAACAAAACTTGCCGCTGTAAATTTGTTGTCTCAACGTGATCGAAATCAACGATCCCAATACGTCCAACACCCGCTGCTGCTAAATATAGTAAAGCCGGACATCCGAGGCCACCTGCTCCGATACATAGAACAGACGCGTTGGCTATTTTTTGCTGACCAACCTCACCGATTTCCGACAAAGTTGTTTGACGTGCATATCGATTATTCATTCCATCAGACTATCCAACTCTTACGTCTTGTCTAGGGACAAAACACATTGCATGATAGTTTGATGATTATTCTTTGTGATATTGGCGGTACATATATACGGCTTGCAAAAGCGACTGATGGCGTTCCGCAGGCTATAAAAAAATATAAGGTGGCTGATTTTAATAGCTTAAGCGCAGCCATAAAACACTATTGGCAAGATCAAACCACACAGGTTGAATTACTAATTGCGGCGGCTGGAGCACCAATAGGCAATGTTTGGAAGATAACCAACAATCCCGCGTGGGATATTGATCTAGAGAAAATCAAAGAGCACGGCTGGGATGTACTGCTAATACTCAACGACTTTGAAGCAGCCACATATAGCCTGCCTGCTCTGGACAATAACGATCTTAAAATTTTAAAACCTGGCCTTAAAAACAATGAGGCTCTGTGTTTGATTGGACCCGGCACAGGTTTGGGACTCGGGTATTTTTATCCCCCCAACAAAGTGCAAAAAACCCATGGCGGGCATATGCCGATTGCAAGCCTTAGTGATGCGCATGGCCGGGTTATTAAGGATATGCGCTCAAGACATTCGCAAGCGCTTGTTTTTGAACACATAGTTAGCGGCCGCGGGTTAAAAACGCTAAAAGAATTGTACGGGGATCAAAAAGCACTAAGGCTTTTCCATGAGTTTCTGGGCATTTTTGCCGCGCAAAGCGTTATTCACGGTCATGCCTATGGCGGGTTATACTTAACTGGCGGAGTTATCACCGGCCTCGTCGAAGATAATCAATTTGATTATGATTGTTTTGCATCTGCCTTTCATTTTAATGTGGTTGATTGCGTGAAAGATGATTTACACAATACGCCAATTTATTATATCACTGATCCGTATCCCGCTTTAAAAGGACTCATTCATGCCAAAAGCCTATCTGACCATAGATGATAGCCCATCAGAGCATACAACAGATCTGGTCGATTTTCTGGTTACACGGAACGTTCCTGCGATACTTTTCGTGCGTGGCGATTTGCTGGAGAAAAATCCGCTTCCCATTGAATATGCGATTCAAAATGACTTGACGATCGGCAATCATTCTTATGCCCATAAACCCGCCGGTTACATGGAGCCACAAGAATGGGCAAATGATTTAGAGCTATGCGAGCATTTGATAGAGGCGGCATATCGCAGACTGGATATTGAACGACAAGCAAAATATTACCGCTTTCCCTATATTGACCGCGGAGATGGCATTAAACATGAGCAAACCGATCAATCGACAATTCAAGAAAACAATAAAACACAAATCTTGCAAGATTATCTGCATGAGCAACATTTTTACCAGCAATTTAAAAAGATGCCGCGCTCATATCCAAAACGTGCGTATGATTGCCTTTATACCTTTACAACCCGTGACTGGATGCTCAATGACAAGCATCGCGGAAAACATGCAGTGAAGTCGCTGGATGATCTCAAAGCGCGGGTTGATGCGGATGAAATGCTTAAAAATGAAGAGCACCATCATGTCATTCTCATGCATGACCAACCCGGCAATCACGAAGAGGTTTGTGCCCTGATTGATTATTTTCTAGAAAAAAACTTCGAGTTTCTTGACGTTTCAACGCGATAGGTTTAAACATCTCTAATCAAGCGGGTGTAGCTTAGTGGTAAAGCTCCAGCCTTCCAAGCTGGCTACGAGGGTTCGATTCCCTTCACCCGCTCCAACTTTCCGTACATGTCTTAGCCAAATTTCAATCAATAGCCTGCTAACCGTTCTAGCGATAACTTTCTGCGACACAAAAAATTGACATATCAAAAATTTTGGATTATTATCGCAACATATCGAGATATATTAATCAGGAACAGATAAAAATGCACGCATTAGAAAAAGCAAAAGCATCACTGGAAACTTTGCAAAACACGGACGAAACTTTGCAGGCGCGTTTAGAATCATTCGATGAATTCAAAGGTGATCTGCAGAAAGTAAAAAAGTAGCCTTTTCTTCACAAGATCCAGGATTACAAAACTTTGTAAGTCAGGGAAATGAAATCATATTATCCCAAGCTGTCGCTTTGGGGAAAGAATGTATTGACTATGTAAGAGCCAATCTGGGAACACCTGAAGCCAATGAACTTTTACGAGAATATTCTAGCTTAAAGAGTTTTTTGACTTGTTTAGGCGCCATAAGCAAACTTCAGGAATTGTATGAATCTACAGGGACACAACCGGAAACTTTTGGCTATAATTTACTTTTAGCTGATCATTATTTTTATAAGATAGAAAGAATATCACATGAAAATTTAACTCCAATTGATATGAAGAAATTCCTATATATCACAAACAATTTACAAGAAGCTGGTCGTGATGTGGAATCTCCTGATGCGTATGAAGGGTTATCTTTTACAAAAGACGACCTTGATTATCTAAGAAGACAAAGCGCGTTTCGTGTTGCAAAAAATGCTTATGATTCTATTGGTACGCCAAAATACAGAGATCGTCAGCAAGCAGAGTTATTGCAGACAGTTTTTCAAATGGCAGCGCTTGCAGATGGCTCAGCGGGTGATCGCGAGGTCGCAAGCCGTCTCAATATAGCGCTGGAAGAATTTTCACAAACGCAAGATATTTTATGGGGACTAGAAGCTTAGAAATAACGCTTCGAGCAAGCCGCCGTTTAAACGAACCCGCACGCCGGGTTTCCTGAATATTCGTTCCATATTAAACCAATGTCGCTTTGCCGGGCAAGTGCGAGGCGGCTCGAAGGCCGAAGGGGTGTAGCTTAGTGGTAAAGCTCCAGCCTTCCAAGCTGGCTACGAGGGTTCGAT
>CAWUJS010000003.1:0-71640 GCA_963922705.1 uncultured Alphaproteobacteria bacterium
TTGATCCCAGGAATCCTGAATGGGCAGATCGTGACCGTTTTGTTTTGTCTGGCGGTCATGGATCGATGCTTTTATATGCCGTCAATTACCTGACCGGCTATGAAAAGATGACTCTCGAGCAAATCAAGAACTTTCGTCAACTTGGATATATTACCGCGGGTCATCCGGAGGTCGAGCAGGATGCAGGCATTGAAACAACGACAGGCCCTTTAGGGCAAGGTATTGCTACAGCCGTCGGGATGGCGCTGGCGGAGCGTATTCAGAACGCCCGTTATGGCGATGAAATCGTTGATCACTACACTTATGTCATGTGTGGTGATGGTGATTTGATGGAAGGGATCAGCCATGAGGCTTGCTCTTTGGCGGGTCATTTAAAGCTCAGTAAATTGATCGTGCTTTATGATGATAACAATATCACCATTGATGGCGAAATGGCGCTTTCTTGCGCGGATGATACAGTTGCACGTTTTGATGCATATGGCTGGGAGACGGCCACTGTTGACGGGCATGATTTTGATGCTATTGAAAGCGCGATTGCCGAGGCACAGAAGTCTGACCGCCCTACCCTGATTTCATGCAAAACCAAAATCGGCTATGGTGCACCGACCAAGGAAGGTTCATCTTCGGCGCATGGTGCGCCTTTAGGTGATGATGAAATTAAAGGTGCGCGGGAGAATTTAAACTGGCCGCATGCTCCGTTTGAAGTTCCAGAGGATATTTTGGCAAGCTGGCGAGCATTTGGTGCACGCGGTGCGGCAAAGCACGAAGCATGGAAGGAACGCCTCGATTCTTCGGACTGGAAAGAATGTCACACAAAGGCGCATGCTGGTGATTATTCCGGTGCTATTGCCCCTGTCATTGCAGAGCTCAAAGAGATGTTTGCCAATGAAAAGCCGAAAAAGGCGACACGCCAGACATCTGGCATGTGCCTTGAAAAACTGGTTGAGCGTTTGTGGCTTTTGATTGGCGGGTCTGCGGATTTAACGGGATCAAACAATACCAAAGTTGCGGCCTCTAAAGTGATTGATCGTGAGGGATATGGCGGAAACTATGTGAATTACGGCGTTCGTGAGCATGGAATGGCGGCTTGCATGAACGGGATCGCTTTGCATGGTGGTTTGTTACCTTATGCAGGAACGTTTCTGCAATTTGCGGATTACTCGCGCCCCGCCATTCGTCTGGGAGCGCTTATGAAACAGCGCGTCATTCATGTGATGACCCATGATTCGATTGGCCTTGGTGAAGATGGTCCAACGCATCAACCTGTTGAACATTTTGCAGCATTAAGAGCCATTCCAAATGTTTATCTCTTTCGCCCCTGTGATGGCATTGAAACTGCCGAATCATGGGAATTGGCGATGAATAAGCAAGATGCACCATCTGTTCTTGCGTTAACCCGTCAAGGGCTGCCAACGCTGTGTGATAATCGCGATGAGAATATGGTTGCTCGCGGTGCATACATCCTCAAAGACAGTGCAAATGACCCGGAAGTGACCCTCTTTGCGTCTGGGTCGGAAGTTCACCTTGCGATTGAAGCGTCAGAAAAAATTGATGCGGATGTCCGCGTGGTATCGGTTCCGTGTATGGATCTGTTTTTTGAACAGGATAGTGAGCATTTTCAAAGCCTTGTTTGTAATAAGAGCATCAAGATCGGCATAGAGGCAGGCGTGCGTCAGGGCTGGGATCGTATCATTGGCGGGCATGCTACCTTTATTGGCATGAATAGTTTCGGCGCCTCTGCCCCTGCAAATGATTTGTTCGAGCATTTTGGGATTACTACGCAAGCCATTGTGGATGCTGCCAATAAGCGTCTTGAAAAGAGAAACAATTAATTTTACACGTGAGTTAACGGAGAAAACGGAGATTTTTATTTAAAGGCTCTGCTAACTCTGTTATGTGACGTGTAAACTTAAAATGAGGTAAATAAATATGACAGTACGTGTTGGTATTAACGGATTTGGAAGAATTGGGCGCCTTGTAGCGCGTGCATTGATCGAACATAACCGTGATGACATTGAGCTTGTGGCAGTGAATGATCCCGGCGGCAGCTTTTTTCCTCTGCTGAAATATGATTCAGTTCATGGGCGCGCGCCGTTTGATGTTGAAAAACGTGATGAAGATTCGATGTATATTGACGGTAAGCGCATCCACCGTTTCCGTAACCGTGATCCCAAAAATATTGATTGGGGATCTCAGGATATTGATATTCTGATGGAATGTACCGGAAAATTCAAAGACCGCGAGGGCGCTACGCTGCACATGAATTCTGGCGCTAAAAAGATTTTGATCTCCGCGCCGGGGATCGATGAAGATATTACGGTTGTTTATGGTGTTAACCACCATGACCTGAAGGCAGAGCATAAAATTGTTTCCAACGCATCCTGCACAACAAACTGCCTCGCGCCGGTTGTTTATGCCTTGAACAAAACCATTGGTATTGAAAAAGGGTTTATGACCACGATTCATGCGTACACAGGTGATCAAAACACAGTTGATGCATCACACAAAGACCCGTATCGCGCACGCGCCGCTGGCGTTAATTTAATACCGACCTCTACGGGAGCTGCAAAAGCAGTAGGCAAAGTTTTGCCAGAGCTTGCCGGAAAACTTGATGGTGTTTCTGTGCGTGTTCCAACCCCTAATGTCTCACTGGTTGATTTAACCTTTGATGCAGGGAAAGATACCTCGGTTGAAGAGATTAATCAGGCTATGATTGATGCCGCAAATGGTGAGCTTAAAGGCGTGTTAGCCGTTAATAGCGATCCTTGCGTATCCTCGGACTTTAATCATGATCCGCATTCTTCGATTTTTGATCTTAACGGAACGAAGGTTGTCGGTGGACGATTCGTTCGTGTTGTAAGCTGGTATGATAATGAATGGGGTTTTTCATGCCGCATGATTGATACAGCCCTTAAAATGCACGCAGTTGGGTATTAAATCAAAATATAATTGACATTACATGAAATCAGCGGCATATTTCTAAGTCTAAACCGTTCTCCGTGTAAAGTCGGGTTTGAAGCTAGTCTTCAGCCCGACTTTCTTTTTATGGATATGAATACTTACTTGCTCCTGAAACTTGGATTCGCTATACCATCACAAGTATAGAATTTTTAGTATCAAACCTCAGGGGAAAATCATGTCACGCACAGAACAACTTTCTAAAATCGCCAACTCCAACGGATTTATTGCCGCACTTGATCAAAGCGGTGGCTCAACACCTAAGGCACTTGCCAATTACGGTGTTAGTGAAAATGCCTATTCCAACGAAGATGAAATGTTTGCCGCCGTGCACGCTATGCGTAGCCGAATCATAACGGCTCCCGCTTTTAACGGTGAAAAAATCCTGGGTGCTATTTTGTTTGAAAAAACAATGGATGGTGAGATTGAAGGAACGCCAACTGCGCAATATTTGTGGGAAGAGTTGAATGTTGTGCCATTCCTGAAAGTCGATAAAGGCCTTGCGGATGAGAAGAACGGCGTTCAGATGATGAAGCCTATGCCAGAGCTAGATGCCTTGCTTGCACGTGCCAACGAAAAAGGCATATTCGGGACAAAAATGCGCTCTGTGATTAATTCTGCGTCTCCTGAAGGTATTGAAGCGGTTGTTGAACAGCAATTTAATGTTGGTAAGCAGGTTATTGCGGCTGGTCTCGTGCCCATTATTGAGCCGGAAGTGAATATCAATGCGGCTGATAAAGCGGAATGTGAAGATATTCTCAAAGGAGAAATTTTGAAGCAGCTCGATGCGCTCAATGCGGATCAAAAAGTGATGCTTAAATTGACATTGCCGGAAGAGGCTAATCTTTATGCGGAGCTTATTGCCCATGATAACGTGGTGAGTGTTGTTGCGCTATCCGGGGGCTATGATTTGGAAGAATCTTGCCGTCGCTTATCACAAAATAACGGGATGATCGCAAGCTTTTCGCGTGCGCTAACGAATGATTTGAGTGTTAATCAAAGCGATGCTGAATTTAATACAGCTTTATCAAATGCGATTGACAAGATCTACGCGGCCTCTGTGGGAAACGACGCAGCGAGTGAGGCGGCTTAGCGGCGCTTGTCATTGCGAGTAGAAGCGCAGCTTCGACGTGGCAATGACGTAGCAATCTCACACATATACAGATTGCTTCAGCCCTGCGGGCTTCGCAATGACGGGTTGGATGTAATATACGTTAAGGCTTTCCAGCCCATAGCACATCATCAATTATATCCGCACCACATGCCAGCATAACAAGACGGTCAAGTCCGAGGGCGCAGCCTGCTGATGGTGGCATGCCGTATTCGAGCGCGCGGATGAAATCTTCATCAAGCGACGAATCAATGCTGTAAATATCTTTTTTTGCCTTTAAATCAGCCTCCAGTCGCGCTCTTTGCTCTTGCGGGTCAGTTAGCTCGGAAAAAGCATTGGCGATTTCTATGCCTTTTATATAAAGCTCAAAACGCTCTGCGATATCGCCGCGCTTTTTGGCTAAAGCTGCGAGAGGCGCGGGATAATCGTATAAAATGGTCGGCCTCCCCTGCCCCAAATGCGGTTCGATTTTCTCTGCCACAATGGCGTGGAAAATATCCTCGAATGTGTCGGTTGCGATTGTCCGAACGCCGATTGATTCGGCCTGTTTTTTAAGATCTTCATGCAAATTAATATGCGCATATTTTTCAAAGGCAGCCGCAACAGACAAGCGCTCACACGGCGCATTGAAACCCAATAATGCCAATAACGCATCACAATCATCCATCATGGCCGTATAATCCGTGCCTGTACGATACCATTCCAGCATGGTAAATTCGGGGCTGTGCAGCCTGCCCTCCTCCCCATTGCGAAACACAGGGCAGATTTGATAGATGCGCTCCATACCCGCCACGAGGAGCTTTTTCATCGCGATTTCAGGGCTTGTATGAAGCTCCAGCCTCTCGGTTTTGAAGGGTTTAATATGGGTGTCCGGCGCGCCCATCACCTGCAGAACAGGGGTTTGCACTTCATCAAAGCCCTGCTCCTCAAAATAGCTGCGGCATGTTTTGAGGATGGCCTGACGCTTTTCCAAATATCCGCGCTTTTGTTCAAATTTATCTGGTTGCCACCAATTCATCGTAAAAATATCTTGTCATTTATGTGTAAGAGCGTTATAAAACCACAGAATTTAGGAGATTTAAAGCGATGAAAGCGGAAACACACCCTGACTATCATGAAATCACTGTCCAGATGACAGATGGTACAGAATATAAAACACGCAGCACATGGGGCAAGGAAGGCGATGTTCTTAAGCTTGACGTTGACCCGTTGACACATCCTGCATGGCAGGGTGGAACTGGTAAAGTTGTTGAAAAAGGCCAGCTTTCCAAGTTCGAAAAACGCTTTGGCAATTTTGGTCTTGCTGAAACCGGAGAAGACGACAAGAACTAATATGCATCTGCGTTGAAAGTTTTTTCCTTATGAAACCCAGCCCATATTGGCGGGTTTTTCATGCCGCTTCCAACTGTTCCAATGCAGCACTAACTTTAGCATGCGTAGCTTTCGCCGTTTCTCTCTGCTCTTCTTTTTCAGCAATAACTTCAGCGGGCGCACGCTCAACAAAGTTTTTATTTTCAAGCTGTTGCGAGACTTTTTGAATGTCATCTTCAAGCTTGGAGAGTTGCTTTTTCAAGCGCTCTTTCTCTGCATCCAAATCAATAATATCGGCAATTGGCAAAATAAGAGTCACAGGCTCCACAACTGTTTGCAGCGCACCTTTAGGCACTGCATCCGTAAAATCGATACTTTCAAGCCGCGCCATACGTTTTAAAATTTCATTGTAGTTTTGAAATGCATTCCTCGAATTCTCGCAAGCATCTTTTACGAGCAACGGAATTTTTGCTCCTGCCGGCACATTCATGTCAGCACGAACAGAACGGATTTCAGAGATAATTTTAATGATCCATTCTATTTGCTGTGACGAATCGTTTTTAACCAACGCAACATCATAAACAGGCCATTCTTTTGTAATTAGGGCCTCTTCATCGCTTACTCTCTTCGCATAAAGATGCTCGGTTACAAACGGCATGACAGGGTTTAGCAGGATATAAGTCTGCGATAACACCCACGCTGTTGTTTTGCGAATTTCATCGGCGTGCTCGCCTTCACTGCTTAATGACGCCTTTGTAAATTCCAGATACCAATCACAAAATGTTCCCCATACAAAATGATAAAGCCCATTCGCTGCATCATTAAAACGATACTCATCAATGGATTTCTCAAAGCTTTTAGCTGCCTTGAACGTTTCACCAATAATCCATTGATTAGGAACATATTTGGCGGTCGCAGGATTGAAAGCTGGATCAAAGTTGCATTTATTCATCTCAGCGTATTTGGAGGCGTTCCAGAGCTTTGTCACAAAATTGCGATATCCTTCCAGACGATCCTCGGCAAGGCGTATATCACGCCCTTGTGAGCATAAAGCGCATAATGTAAAGCGCAGTGCATCCGCGCCATATTTATCGATCAGATCAAGCGGGTCCATGACATTGCCTTTGGTCTTGGACATTTTTTGACCGTTTTTATCGCGGACAAGCGCATGAATGTAGACATCCTTAAACGGAACATCATCCATGAAATAAAGACTGAACATCATCATCCGTGACACCCAGAATGTGATGATATCAAAACTCGTAACAAGCGTATCGCCGGGGTAATATTGCACAAGCTCCGGTGCTTTATCCGGCCATCCCAATGTCGAGAATGCCCAGAGCGCGGACGAAAACCATGTATCCAGGACATCATCATCACGGGTTAGTGTGACGCCCTCACCTGCCTGTGCTTGCGCCTCTTCTTCAGTCTCCGCAACATAGACCTTGCCGTCTTTATCATACCAGGCTGGAATTTGGTGCCCCCACCAAAGCTGGCGGGATATGCACCATGGCAATTGATTATCTACCCATTGAAAATACATATTCTCATATTGCTGCGGGATAAAACGCGTACGTCCATCACGCACAGCTTGAGCCGCCGGTTTTGCCAATGTCGGCGTGTCGACAAACCATTGCTCAGTTAAAAACGGCTCGATAACAACCGTTTTTGTTTTCTCATCATAAGGAACGGCATGCTTGATGTTTTCAATCTCAACCAGTAAATCGAGTTCTTCAAGTTCTTTTAAAACCTCTTTACGCGCTACAAAACGGTCAAGCCCATGATATTTTTTGGGAATATCTTCGTGTTCAATAATTTTTGCCTGACGCGTAAAGATATTAATCATCGGCAAGTCATGACGTTTGCCCACCTCAAAATCATTGAAATCATGAGCGGGTGTAATTTTAACGGCTCCGGACCCTTTTTCGGGATCAGAATAGTCATCAGCAACAATCGGAATTAAGCGTCCAGTGATCGGCAAGGATACGCTTTTACCAACCACATCTTTGTAACGCGCATCATCCGGGTGCACAGCGACAGCCGTATCGCCCAGCATGGTTTCAGGGCGCGTTGTAGCAACGGTGATAAATTGCTCCGTCTCCCCTTCTATGGGATAGCGGATATGCCACATCTTACCTTTTTGTTCTTTCTGCTCCACCTCAAGATCGGAAATCGCCGTTTCAAGGCCAGGATGCCAGTTCACAAGACGGTTATCCTTATAAATAAGCCCATCATTATAAAGAGAAACAAATGCTTTTAGAACAGCTTTGGAAAGCCCTTCATCCATAGTAAAGCGTTCACGTGACCAATCCGGTGTTGTACCGAGACGCCCCAACTGCCCAACAATGGCACCGCCTGATTCTTCTTTCCACTGCCAGGCATGCTCAAGGAACGCTTCACGCCCCATCTCTTTACGTTTGGGCAGGCCATCTTTTTCAAGCTTACGCTCGACCATCATTTGTGTTGCAATGCCCGCGTGATCAGTGCCCGGCTGCCACAATGTTTTACGGCCTTTCATGCGGTGATAACGGATGAGAATATCCTGCAATGTGTGATTAAGCGCATGCCCCACATGCAAAATCCCCGTTACATTGGGCGGGGGCATCATAATGGTGTAGGGATTGCCATCACCGGCAGGGCTAAACAAACCGCTATCTTCCCAGCTTTTATAAAGCTTTTCTTCGATGTCTTTAAAATTGAAATTTTTATCCAGCATGAGCAATCACATTATATAGCGTTATTAATTTACAAGATGTTTTAAAGGATTTTGTGTGTCTTGCAACCAGGATATACGCCTAATCATCGCCAATGACTTGTTTGGAAACACGACGAAGCTCTTCTTCGACAAGACGCTCAATGATAGAAGGCAAATTATCATCAAGCCAGTTTCTAAGCAGCGGACGCAATTCAGTACGGACAATTTCTTCAAGCGTTATGCCCTGATATTCAACCGCAGTTTGCTTAACCAGCTTTTCAAAGCCATCATACGCTGCTGTTTCAGCCGCTTCCGTGAAGATATCGCTTTCTTCGTGATCCTGCTCTTCATGCTCAGAATCACGCATTTCAACTTCTACAAGCTCTTTTTCCGGCTGAACTTCCTCTTCCGGCTCCTCGTCAAGTTCTTCCTGAACGGCTTCTTCCGGCTCTGATTCTGCATCATCCTCTTCCTGCGCAGTGTTATCCTCAGATTCAGAAATAGCCTCTTCTTCAACCTTATCGGTCAATTCAATAAGATCATCCTCATCTATGGCTTCCTCTACGGGATCGTCAACCGAATCGTCTATTTCACCAGCATCGATATCAACGTCAGATTCTTCATCGTCATCAGAAATGATTTGGCGAATCGAATCCAAGATTTCTTCAATGGATGGTTCTTCTTCTGTATTTTCGTCGTCAGTATCGGCCATAAAAACGATATAAATCCTTTAAGCATTCAGCCTTTTCAGTGTCACGTATCACATATAGGATGTAAAGGCAGCGTAGGAGTTTGCTTAATCCTATCCACATTAACATCAATTCTATCCTGAACGCTTAACTAAAAGCTAAAGGCGGGTTTGGGAGCGAAACCTTCGAGATAAGGTACACCACATTCAAATAAAGTATACGATGAAAATCTATTTTTTCCAATAGTATCACTTGTACTACGCACTAAAGTTGCCCGCCCGACTTTGCTATCGATATTTTTAATAATACATAGCATGCGACCATCCTCTGTTAACTGGTCAGCGATATTTATTGGAATTTCAGGCACAGCTCCATGCATAATTATCAGATCATAGGGTCCCTTATCCTCTACACCTTTGGATAATTGATCATGCACAGCAACAATATTACAGGCACCTAATTCTGACCAATCTTTCTCAGCTGTTTTAAGAAATGTTTCATTGCTTTCAAGCGCGATAATCGTGGATACATTGGAAGACAAAATTGCCGCGCAATAACCCGTAGCCCCGCCAATATCAAGTACAACATCCTCATCTTTCAGCTCTGCTGCTTGCAACATTTTGGACAGCGTTAGCGGATCAAGCAAAAAACGCCCCTGCCCCAACTCTACAGGATCATCATAATAGGCTATACCATGAAGGCTTTCAGGTACAAATATCTCTCTTGGAACCGTTTCAAACGCCTCAAGCAATCCAGCATGGACAACACCGGATGTGTGAATTTGGCAATCAACCATATTTTTGCGTGCTTGTACGTAATCTATCATAAATGCAATGATAAAGGATAGGTGATAGATAATGAAAGGCTAAAAATAGATATTAGCCGTTTTTTATTCATCCTGTGATGCGATCTCTATTTTCAATTCATTGAAAAAAAATCGCTATGACCATTTTTGAGTTTCCATCACACTATACATCAAAATCGATAAGGGCTATAAGGTAAAGGATCACAAAATAATTCTTCGCTACCACTTTCACTTTGCACCATCATTTGTGCCAGCAATTTTCCAGAGGCAGGACCGGCAGTAAGTCCGACATGTCCATGACCAAAATTAAACCATAACCCACGATAACGTTTTGATGCGCCAATAACAGGCAAAGAATCTGCCATGCATGGCCTCGCGCCTAGCCACACCTCTTCTTCTGACGATGCTTCAAAGTTAATGAGTTCTTGCGCCTTTGGCAGGACTTGCTGAATTTGAACAGGGTTAGGTGGGGTTGTATGCCCTGCAAATTCAACGCCTGTTGTAATACGTAGCCCCTTCTCCATTGGACAAATAACATAGCCGCCTTCTGTATCGATTATGGCATGTGATAATTTTTCTGTTGTTTTATAATGCCTGTGGTAACCACGTTTCATTGTAATTGGGAATTTATACCCTAATGACCTGGTGATATTATTTGTCCATGGCCCTGCACATAATACTATATTGCTTGCGTGATATTGATTGTTTATCTGCCAGCCGTCATTTATTTGCTCCAGCGCATTAACCTTATCTATTTTAATTTTGCCACCCTGTAACACAAAATTTTCAGCCATGCCCTCAATTGCTTTATGCGGGCTTGTATAGCGACCACTACCTTTGCATGTTATTACTTTCAGGTAGTTTGGCTTTAAATCAGGCTCTATTCCAGAAAACTCTTCCGCGTCATATATATTGCATATAACACCAAGCTTATTTAGTAGCTCGACTTCTTTTAAGCCTGCACGAAAGGCCTTTGTTGTACGGTAAAGCTTTGCTCTTCCAACATTTTTAAGGTATTGGATGGCTTCGGATTTATTCAAAAGTTCTTTATGTTCCTCAACTGCGTTTTGCACCAGAGGTCTCATATATCCTCCGCATTGTATACGCTTACGGGGTATTGAATTAAAATAATATTGTGCAATCCATGGCAATGATTTTAAACCGTCAGGTAAAGAAATACGAGCCGCACTGTGCTTTCCTAAAAGAATTTGCGGCAGTTTCATAACGTTTGGCGGAGCAAAAGGAAGAATATACCCGGTATCTAAAATTCCTGAGTTCCCATATGATGTGCCTTGCGCTATACCTCTCTTATCTAACAGGAGAACAGAAAAGCCTCGTTTTTGCAGATGAGCTGCTGTTGCAACGCCCACAATTCCAGCCCCAATAACTGCTACACTATGATTATCTTTCATAATTTATAAAAAACATGATGGAAATAAAAAATCAATATTACTGTCCTTTATAAAATAATGTTTGTTTTTTCTTGTAATTATTTTAAAAATAAAATATAAAAATTATATACACCCTCTATTACCGCTGTTTGTCCGGAGCATCTTTATTCTATAAAGATCTCCGGATCTTTTTTTGTTGTTTAGGTTGATTTAATTCTGTTAAGTACAATTGTTAACATTTTGAGTGGCACGCCCTACAGGACTCGAACCTGTAACCCCTTGCTTAGAAGGCAAGTGCTCTATCCAGTTGAGCTAAGGGCGCATAATAAAAAAATTTATTTTTAATTTTTTATCTACCGACTACAAAAAAGCTTATATATTACGCCCCTTCTTCGTGCGGAATATACTTAAAATTATCCCCGTAATTGCGAGGATTGACTTTACGTTTTTGTGCTTCAGCGACCTTATAATCCAGGCCTTTGCTTTTTGCAAATTTTATTGCATCTTCCTGGCTTTCAAAACGTAATTTCACCTGATTCATGGTATCACCAGACGAAACCCACCCCATAAGCTGTTCAGGTGTTCTGGCAGTATTATTCTCATATTCCAAAACCCAGGCCTTGGTTTTACCGCGACCGGATTGCATGGTGTTTTTGCTTGGCTTATAGATGCGTGCTTTAATCATATTATAATTATAACGAAACACCTTATGATTACCAGCGGAATATACGTTTTGCAAAAAGGCCGAAAAGAACGCCCATTAGCACAAACGGGATAAAGTGAATGACAAAAGATTGTAAAAACGTGCCTGCGCCGCAAGTAAATCGTAGCCCTGCCCATCCTAACCCTGAAAACGCTAATACTGTTATAAAGGATGTTAAGCCGGGCTGTGTTGTTGCGCCTTGACGAGAGGTTAAGACCAAGGCTACTACAGGTAAGCATGTCATGAGTAAGCCATCAATGGAACAGTTTTGTAATTTAAAAACCAATGGCTCGTCCCATTCAAACATGATACGCAAAATTGCCCAGAGCGCAAAAACGCCTGCTAATGTTACAGGTACGGCCTTCATCCATGCCTGTCCACGCATTCCGGGAATTGACATCCAGCCAAGCGCTAGCGTTCCAGAGATAAAAATACTCAGCGACAGTAATATTTCAAACACATAGTCAATGTCATGCATCATTTTCGGCATGAAATCATCGCGTGGTCCCAGCATCATAATCATTGCGCCAACATATAAGGTGCTGACGACTATAAGCGGCGCTATACGAATTAAAGGATGTGCAAGAGGCTTGACGGGTTTTAAATCCTCGGCGAGTTCATTTATAAAGTGATCAAGATTTTTTTCACGCATGATTAGACTTAACTCTCCAGGATTACTTTTAACTTATTTGCCGTTCTGTGCGCTGAAACTTTGACCGCACTGACTGACATATTCATCTCATTGGCAACTTCCTGTGCCGTGTAACCTTGTACGCGCATCATCTCAAAAACTTTACGCTGTTTTGACGGCAAAGTATCGAGGGCAGCCTCCACATCTTTATATTCGCCTGCATGTTCAGGATTGGTTACATGCGATGCCAAAAATTGCGCATCGTCCATTGTTGTTTGTTTATCGCTGCGTGAAGAATAGTGTTTTCGTAAAAAGTCAGTTTTACGAAAATTTATGATTGCCATGAGCCAGGGCGTAAATGGGCGATCTCCACTATATGTTTTGAGCGATTTGTGTACTGAAATCAGCACTTCCTGCGTGATATCATCTGCCCAATCAGGGTTTACAACACGGGATAAAAGGAAATTCTTTGTAAATGGTGCGATTTCTGAAAGAAGGCGACTATAGGCTGTTTTATTTCCTTCTTGTGCAGCGACAGCCCAATCTCTCCAAATTTGACCTCGAGGCTGTTGTTTATTAACGTTTGAAGGTTTCATAAGCGTTTCTTGAATTGTAAAGCTTAAGGTCGTGGTCGGAATGGAGGGATTCGAACCCCCGACCCACTGCTCCCAAAGCAGTTGCGCTACCAGGCTGCGCTACATTCCGTGACCATGGATTAGTGTGATACACGATCATGCTTTGATGAGCAAGATTTTATTTAAAATTCACGTTTTGAAATACAGCATGCTTTATCGTATGCCCCGGTTTCAACCCTAATTTTCGGGAGGTTCCGCCATTAATTTCTAAAACGGCACGTACAGCACCGTTTGAGGACACAGGGCTTGGATCATGCGGAATTGCGTTCTCGTGAATATGATGAACAACACCATTGTCCTTAATAAAAATCATATCGAGCGGAATCAGTGTGTTTTTCATCCAAAAGCGCCTTTCTGCTTCACCTTCGAAAACAAAAAGCATCCCGGCATCCTCATCCATCTCTTCTCTGAACATAAGCCCTTTGGCCTGTTGCGGCGGGGTAAGTGCCAACTCGATATTCAACGGTATCTCTTCACCATCTGCCTTGACAATAGTCAGCGTATCTTTTTCAAAAGGAGCGACATCTGTGATAGTTGCCTGCGACTCTTTGCCAGTGTTCTGCGCACAGGAGTAAGCCGGTATAAAACCAATACAAATAGCAGCAACGATCAGGAAATATTTCATTTTTGACATTAAGAGCTTTCCTGCAACCGCTGCAACTCGGCGAGCATAGAGCTTTGTGTGATAAAGCCGATATATTTCTGTGTCTCGGGATCAATAACCGTCACAGGCAAGCCCGTTTGTGCAATCAGCTTCACGCCCTCCCATATCGGCGTATCAGGATAAACAATAGGAAAGTTTTTGCGCTCCATAAATGTTTCTGCTGTTAACAACATGGAATTTTTCAAGCGTTTCGCAATACCGGGCGCAGCAGAAAGGTTAACATCAACTTGCGCTTCTTCTCCCAAACTCACAGAAACAGGCAGAATATTTTTCATCAAAATACTGTAAGAAGTCAAACCGATGAGAACACCGTCCTGATCCAGAACAGGCGCGTACTCTGTTTTAGCTTTTTTCATCTTTTTCAAGATATCTTCAACAGTCTCATCCGACTTTACAGTCAAAGTTTTGTCGGCAATCGCAGCATGGCATGGCATATGTCTCGTTCCTTACTCTAGTACTATTCTTTTACCAGTGTGCTTAAAAAGTCAAGAATATGCAACTGTGCGCCGCGATTATACAAATCGTTATGCCCACCATTATCGATTTTCACCCATTTTTTCGGCTGAGGCGCGGCATCATAGAGGGCGCGACCATAACGAATGGGGATCACAACGTCTCTCTCACCATGCACAAATATCTTGGGCATCGTCAATGCGCTAATCTTGTCAATGCTACGAAACTGGTCTTTCATGAGAATATCAACCGGAAACATCCAAAATCTGGATTTAGCAACCTCACTTGTGGCGCTGTAGGCGCTTTCATAAATGATCCCTTGAGGCGGGAATTCGTTCGCCATTTGCGTGGCAACGCCTGTCCCTAAAGACTCACCATAATAGACCATGTCTTGAGACGGAACGCCGCGCTCAAATAACGCTTTTACATGCGCCCGCGCGTCTTTGTAAACCCCCTGCTCGGTTGGCTGTCCCGCAACACCCCCATAACCGCGATAATCAGTGAAATAAACGCCGTATCCTTGTGCGTGATAAATCATGACCTTATCAACCCAATAAGGATAAGCCTGTCCATTTCCGTGGAAAAAGACAAGCGTTGGCAAATTTTCTTTGGCAGGCCAGTGCCACGCCTGAAAAGCAATATTATCTTCCGTTGTCACCGGGATAATTTCGGGGAGTGTTTGCGTCAACTGAGATATATCTTCCCGCGCGCCACCCGGAAAATACATCATACCGCGCTGCGAGAAGTACAAAAAAGCCATCATAAAGCTGTAAAACAATACGAATGCCAGAATAATATCCATGATTTTCTTCTTCATCGGTTTCTTCATAAGTTATATAATCCAAGTCTAAGCCGCATTATACATCTTATCATAAAGTGCGCTGCTTTTCATCAATTCATCATGCGTACCTGTTGCAGAAACATGTCCTTGATTTATCACAATAATCTGATCCGCATCTTTGATAGTTGAAAGCCTGTGTGCAATCACAATGGTTGTGCGTCCCTTTTCCAATTCTTTCAGTGCTTTTTGAACGATTTTTTCCGATTCATTATCAAGCGCCGAAGTTGCCTCATCCAATAATAAAATAGGTGCATTTTTCAAAATAGCACGCGCAATGGAAATCCGTTGACGTTGACCGCCTGACAGCTTGACACCATCCTCTCCGACTTGCGTTTGATAGCCATCTTTCATTCCAAGAATAAATTCATCCGCCGCTGCCGCCCGCGCAGCAGCCTCTATTTCTTCTTGCGACGCATCCGGCTTTCCGTATGCAATATTCTCGGCAATAGACGCATCAAAAATTGTGATATCTTGCGAGACAAGCGCGATATTTCCCCGCAAAGACTTAATCTGAATATCCTGAATATTCTGTGTTCCGATTTTTAAAACCCCGGACTGGATGTCATAAAATCGCGGTATCAAATTCAGAATTGTTGTCTTCCCGCCACCTGATGTTCCAACCAAAGCCGTAACTTTTCCTGCCTTTGCCGTAAAAGATATATCTCTCAACGCCGCTAAATCCGTATCTTCATATTGAAAGCAGACATTTTTGAATGTGATGGATGGCTTTTTGGACGATAAAGGCTCTGTATCCGTTTTATCCTTAATAGCACTTGATTGATCCAGCACAGCAAAAATACGCTCTGATGCCCCTAGCCCCATTTGAATAGCATTATTAAGACGTGCCAGCTTTTTCATCGGCTCATAGGCCATGATAAAGGCCGTTAAAAACGCCCCAAGCTGACCGGCTGTCATATTCCCTTCTGCGGCTTGAAACCCGCCGTAAATAATCACACCAAACAGGATCAGCCCCACCAGAATTTCATTCACAGGGGTCGATAATTGTCCCACACGTACAGCTTTCAAATTCATTTTGCGGACAGCCATAATATTTTCTGCGGCGCGCTGTTTCTCTTGCGTTTCCATGCCGTACGCTTTAACGACACGAATACCCTGAAAAACCTTTGAGAGTTTGTCTGAAAGTTGCGCGACATCACCCTGTAATTGCTTGGAAATTTTCCGAATGCGTTTGCCCAAATAAGCCATAAATATTGCCGCAAAAGGAAAGATAATCAGCGCCGCAATGGATAGCGTTGCATCCTGCATAAACATAACAATAATCAGGAATACCAGCGTTAAAAAGCTGCGCCCTACCCCCATCAGCATATCCGAGACAGTCCCGCGCAAAACATTTACATCATTTACAATAAGAGACATTAATTCACCGCTCGGATGTTTGTGAAAAAAGGCGAGATCAAGACTGACAAAATGGCTGAATAAATGCTTTTGAATATCGCCAATCATAAACTGACTGACTTTATTCATGAAAATCGCCGATGCATATGAAGCCGCACCGCGCAAAACGAATGCCAGCAAAAACGCTGTTGCAACGGGAATAATCATGGCCTCGTTTTTGCCATTGATAACTTCATCCAGAATAGGACGCATAAGCTGCGCTATCCCCGCCGTCATAAGCGCCACAATAGCCGAGCATATCAGCGCAACAACCAATAACCGCTTATACGGAAAAACATAGTTTTTTATAAGCCTTTTCAAAAGATTATAAGAATCTCGCTGCGGCGTTGCAGCATGTGTTGCGATATCATCACCCATAGGGTTGTGTTATAATTGAATGGTGTAAAACTGCAAGTCTGTAGATATAAGATGAACAATGGAATAGAAGCTGATAAACATATATTTGAAGAAGGGCAAGATGATTTCACACCTGGCATTGGCCTCTCGTTAGGCAGCGGCATGGCACGCGGCTTTGCCCATATTGGCGTTCTCAATTGCCTTGTACGGCATGGAATCCAACCCAGCATCGTAACGGGAACCTCAATGGGGGCTGTTGTTGGTGCCTGTTATCTTGCAGGCCGCTTGCCGGAACTTGAAGACTGGGCAAGCTCTCTCAATCGCATGAAAATATTGTCTTATCTCGATTTACGTGTCCGCAGCGCCGGAATGATCGGCGGTAAACGCCTTAAAAAGCTCCTGCGCTCTCATTTTCAGGATATGAATATCGAGGACCTTCCTCACCCTTTCATTGCCATCGCAGCGGACTTGGTCACTGGCCATGAAGTCTGGCTACGCAAAGGTAGCCTGACCGAAGCCATGAGCGCTTCTTTTGCGCTGCCCGGGGTCTTTCCACCCGTCAACCGCAACGGACGCTTGCTGGTTGATGGTGCACTCGTAAATCCCGTTCCCATCGCGCCAGCGCAAGCAATGGGCGCACGCATGACGATCGGCGTTGACCTGAACACCGACATTATCGGCAAAGCCACAAAGCCGGGGCAATCTTATCAAACCATTGCTGGCTTTGATGTGTTTAACGATCAGGATGTTCCCAAAGAAGAGCAGAAAAAATTCAAAAGCGGTGTAGGAAGACGCCTCTTTAGCCGCAAAGATGATGACCCCAGCCTGTTTGGCGTTATGGTTTCCGCACTCGGGATTATGCAAGATCGTATGACACGCTCACGCCTTGCGGGTGATCCGCCCGACATTCACATCAAACCGCAAATCGGTCATATCGGCCTGCTTGAGTTTGAGAAGGCGGAGGAGCTTATTGCCCTTGGCGAAGAGGCTGCTGAAAAATCAATCCCTGAGATTAAAGAGGCCATGAAGCTGTTTTTATCTGATATGAAAACTTAAAGTTAAAAAGCGCGGCGCTTTTTATGCTTGCGGTCAGGCAGCGGGTCGCCCCACTCCAATTTTCCAACCATATATTTTGGCATAATGTTATTATATTGCTTCGAAAGCATAGAAAGCGCTTTTTCCACGTCTTTTGGCTCTCTAGCCCCATTAAAAGCAGCCGCATGCAAGCCGGTTTTTACAAGACACGTATCAATATTAACCAAATTCCCGCCTGTAATATCATGAGTCATAGAATCACCGACCATAATCGTCTGACCGGGGTAAATATCGTTAACCTGCAAGCGTTTGATGCATTCCTGAAAAATCGGTTTATGCGGTTTGCCGATATAATGCACGACACCGCCAAAATCCTGATAGCGTCGCGCGACAGTACCCGCCCCCATAATGCTCTGATTGCCCATCACACCAAGACTATCCGGATTAGCACAAAGAGCCGTCAAACCTTTGCGCACCGCCTTCTTTAAATGCGGCTCGTAATCTTCAATCGTTTTTTCCGGCGCATCTGTTCCGCTAATAATAATAAAATCAGCCTCAGATGCATCCTCAACACATTCAACATCCAACCCCTCTATGATAGAGCGATCACCGCCGCGGCTAATCACAAAAACCTTTTTGCCAAGATTTTGAAAGAACCCATCATTCTGAGCTTCCAGACCCTGCCATGTCATTTCACCGGATGTTATAATCTCGTCATACAAGGTCGGCCCCACCCCCATCTCCTTCAGGCGCTCTTTATTCACATCGGCACGCTTGCCGGAATTTGATAAAATGATGATATGTTTTTTGCGGGATTTTAGCTCTTTCAAGCATTCCACAACACCGGGATAAACGTCCTTACCGTTATGCAGAACGCCCCACTGATCGATTATAAAGCCCATATAGCTGTCGGATATATCCGATATACCGCGGCAGAATTTCGTCTTGTTTGGATCACTAAACATATGGTTGAAGCACCTTTTTTGATGCGTTTATTATGTGCCTTTTTTGATATTTAATCAATATCCATTATTGCCTGATTGACCTTTAACAAATCGTTACCAGGCATATGTATATCGATATTTTTTATGGTAAAAGACCTAAGAAGACTTCAACTTCGTCGTATATTCCTTGACTTCACGGCGGATAACACCAGCCAGCAAGAACATACCAAGGATATTGGGAATCCCCATGGACAGGATCATGGCATCAGTAAAGGCGATGATGTTATCAAGTTGCGCCGAAGCACCAATGACGATACACAGGCAGAAAAACAACTTATAAGCCATTTCGACCCAGCCCTTTTCGCCAAATAAAAACGTGACGCTTTTGATGCCGTAATATGACCATGTGATCATGGTTGAATAGGCAAATAAGAAGACTGTTAAAGCCAAAACATATTTAAACCACGGCACACCGGATTCCAGCGCAGCAGATGTCAAGGCGACGCCCTGCATGCCTTCTACATTCTCGTATGCACCGGAAATCACAATCACCAGAGCCGTTACCAGACAAATAATCACCGTATCAATAAAAGGGCCAAGCATCCCGACAAAACCTTGTGAGACGGCATCATCGGTTTTGGCATTGGCATGAACAATAGCAGCAGATCCAAGCCCGGATTCATTCGAAAATGCGGCGCGCTGAACCCCGACCAGCAAAGCCCCTATCAGCCCTCCTACTCCAGCTTGCGGATTGAAGGCCTCGGTGAATATCGTGACAAAGGCTGCTGGAATGTTCGCGTAGTGGATGGCAATGACGATTAATCCAGCGACCAGGTAAGTAATACCCATCGCAGGGACGAGTTTTGAGGCCACATTTGCAATGGATTTAATACCGCCAATAATGACAACCGCCACCATCACAGACAAAACAATTCCAAATGCCCAGCCTTTCCCAGCCAGAAAGCCTGCATCGCCGCCTGTTACATTGAAAAGCTGCTCATAGGCCTGATTGGCCTGATACATATTGCCGCCGCCAATCGAACCGCCAATGCAGCAAACAGCAAACACAATAGCTACTACTGAGCCAAGATACGGGATTTTATGATGGTCAAATGCATCTTTCAAATAATACATCGGGCCGCCTGAAATAGCTTCGGGGCGTTCAGGGTCATTATGGCGGCGATATTTGACCGCCAGCATGACTTCCGCGAATTTGGTGCTCATGGAAAAGAACGCCATAACGATCATCCAGAAAACCGCACCGGGCCCGCCAACAGAAACTGCAACAGCCACCCCGCCAATATTGCCCAAACCAACCGTTCCCGATAACGATGTTGTCAGCGCCTGAAAACGGCTAATCTGTCCTTCTTTAGCGTCTTCTTTATCATATTTCCCGGAAACAAGGTCTATGGCATGCTTGAAATAGCGGAAATTGATAAAACCAAGCCAGAGTGTGAAGAAGATAGCAGCTCCCGCCAACCATACCAAAATCAGCTTCAAATCCTGAGTCTCGCTAATCGGAACTCCGTAAAACACGATTGAAGATATCGTATCCGCCAGCGGCTTAAACATTTGGTCTATTTGTGAATCAATGCTCATAAGAACAATGATCATAAACATTTGCACAGAAATTAAAAGGCTAAGGTTGAAAACTTATCCAGATCACCCTTTGCAAACCGGTCTGGAGACCGGATGGTTTGGATATATTGTTGCTGCCCATTTACGAATATCATCGCGCTGCATTTCCGATGCTTTTAAGACACGTGGTGCATATTTGGAACAAAATATATCAGGCCGCATATTTGCAACATCGTTTGATATTTTATTAGCATAGCCTGTTCTAAGAGTATTGATATCCGACTCTGGGTTACGGCTTCCGTTTTCACGAAAATGCTTTAGCAGTATTTTTTCATAGGTTGCAAAAAGATCGCCGTGATCCGCCGTAAACTGGCGATATTGTGCATAAAGATTTATCCCTGCTTTTGCACCCATATGCGTACAATTAAGTCCAATGACCATAAGCTCGCTATGGATTCGTATCCCCTGCTCCGCCTCTGCCTCGGCCATTGAATAGCATGATGAAGCATATAGTTTTTGTGATGCAAACAAGGGTAAAAGTGCGAACGCGAAAATAATCAATTTCTTTAGCATGTGCAATTTATAAGCTCTGTTTCATTCATATGTCCAGCAATTAATCTTGATTTTTACAGTGTTTCTGTGGTTAATGCGTTACATGACTGCGAAACAAAACAAAAAGCTTTATATCAAAACCTGGGGCTGTCAGATGAATGTCTATGACTCTCATCGTATGGCGGATATTCTTATGCCGTTTGGATATAAACTCTCCGAAGAGCCAGACAATGCGGATATGGTGATCTTAAACACTTGCCATATCCGTGAAAAGGCAACGGATAAGGTTTTTTCTGATTTAGGGCGCTTGCGGCATCTGAAAGATAAAAAAGAAGAAGCCGGGGAACAAATGGTCATGGCAGTTGCCGGATGCGTTGCGCAAGCTGAAGGTGATTATATTTTAGAGCGCGCTCCTTATGTTGATATGGTTTTTGGCCCGCAAACTTATCATGAGCTACCGGAAATGATGGCAAAGATCACCAATGCTTATGGGGATGCGCGGGTTGTGAATACTGAATTCCCAGAAGAGAGCAAGTTCGATTCTCTACCTGAAGAACATAAATCGCAAGGGGTTTCGGCGTTTTTGTCTATTCAGGAGGGCTGTGATAAATTTTGCACATTTTGTGTTGTCCCCTATACACGCGGCGCTGAATATTCACGTTCTGCACAGGAAATCATCGATGAGGCGAAATGGCTGGTTGATAATGGCACATTAGAGATCACCTTGCTGGGTCAAAATGTGAATGCGTTTCACGGCAATGGGCCGGATGGCAGCATTTGGGGGCTTGGCAAGCTTATTCAGGAAATCGCAGAGATTGATGGGCTGGAGCGCATTCGCTACACAACATCGCATCCGCGAGATATGGATGATGAGCTGATCGAAACACACGCGCATCCAAAGCTACAACCATTCCTGCATCTTCCTGTGCAAAGCGGTTCTGATAAAATTCTGGAGGCGATGAACCGCAAACATACGGCGGATCATTATCGCGATATCATTGCAAAACTGAGGAAATCGCGTCCTGATCTGGCTTTTTCATCTGATTTTATCGTTGGTTTTCCGGGGGAAACAGAAGACGATTTTGAAGACACAATGCGGCTTGTCCGGGATGTTAATTTTGCTTCCTGTTATTCCTTTGCGTATTCTGCGCGCCCCGGCACGCCAGCGGCGAATATGCAGAATTTAGTGCGCGCCGATATCGCCAAGGAACGGCTTGCACGTTTGCAAGGGCTGATTAATGAGCAGCAACGTGCGTTTAACTTAGGCTCTGTAGGCCTTACGCTGCCTGTTTTGCTGGATCGAAAGGGAAAACGTGCAGGGCAGCTTGTCGGGCGCTCTCCATTTAATCAATCCGTTTTTGTTGAGGGTAAAGAGCGCCTGATGAACACAATCGTTGATATCAAAATTACCGAAGGGTTTGATAATTCACTGACGGGTGAAATTAAACGCGTAGAAGCGGCTTAAACTCAAAAAATGCATGTTTTTTGAATGCTGTAATCAGGTTATTTTGGCAATCGCGATTTTAGTTCAGCGATCATTTCATGAGTCTTGTCATCATCATCAACCCCAAGTTCAGCGCCCCTTTTTTCAATTAGCTTCCCGCTTTTATAGTCAGAAAAGTATTGTCTAATATTGTTTAACAATTCCTGTGCATTAGCCTTAGACATATTACTGTCACCATTCTTAGCGCTCTGGAACTCTTGTATAAGATCTAAAGTCCGTTCATGCTTAATACCAGCTTTACTATAGTGCGTCTTTTTAGGTGAAAAGTCGAATTTGATTTGTTTTAGAAAATGAATTTGATCATCTGTTAAATTACAATTGCGGCGGCTTGCACGACAGCTATCCCGCCACTTCCTATATCGGTCCTCTTTTCTAAAAAACGCATCAAGATTTCCGTGTTCTTTATAGTGCGCCTCTGCTGCGTCATATATTTCCCACCATTTTTCTTTCTTCTTGCCGCCGGTTCCGCGAAAAAAGCCACCAGCAGATACATTGAATCTAGCGCCTGCTTTAAAATTGTGTATAGGTTTTACCATATGCATAAAAAATCAGAAAAATATCTCTATGTCAATAATTAATTATGTCACCTTGTTGAGTTTGAGCCTCTTTATTCAGTTTCGGTTATAAAATCGATCAATGTTGAGATCGCTATATATGAATGCTGTAATCAGGTTATTTTGACAATCGCGATTGTAGTTGCGCGATGATTGTATGAGCACCGCCACCATGATCAACCCCAAGCTCAGCGCCCCTTTTTTCGCTTAGGTGGCCGGAATTGTATGTTGCGCGATACTTTTTAAGATTATTTAGCAATTCTATCGCCTTTTCCTCAGACATACCACTACCAAAAAGCTGGAATTCCTTCACAAGATCTAAAGTTCGTTCAAGCTTAATATTAGTTTTACCATTGCGCGCCTTTTTAGGTGAAAAGTCGAATTCGATTTGTTTTAGAAAATAAATTTGATCCTCTGTTAAATTTCCATTGTTTCTTGCTTCTCTACATTGTTGTCGCCAAGCTCTATATCTTGTGTTTATCTTAAAAAACGCATCAAGATTTCCGTGTTCTATAAAGTGCGCCTCTGCTGCGTCATATATTTCCCACCATTTCTCCGTGCCGCCGGTTCCGCGAACAGGTTGACCAGCACTTGTATTGAACATAGCGCCTGCTTTAAAACTTTTTGTACGTTTTACCATATGCGTAAAAAACCAAAAAGACATCTCTATGTCAATAATAACTATATTTTTCCAACATGTGAATCTACGCTAAAGAATATAATATTAAGCTTTTTTCTGATATAATATATATTTGAATGAATAATCAGGATAATATTTGGCTCAAACATCAAAGACATCGAAAACACTGGAATTTCCCGACAACGCGCAGGCGGCGTTGTTGTTTGGTGCTAATCATGAAAATCTGAGACATATTGAGACAGAGCTTTCTATTGCCATTAATGATCGTGGTCATACGCTGCATTTGTCAGGTACGCGGGGCGCTATTGATCTCGCCGAAAAGATTTTGAATGATTTGTGGTGCGATATCAAAAAAGACCCTGTTCAGCCTCAGGATATTGATGCGAAGCTTCGTTTTTTGCAAAATGAGGATGTTATGCCCAAAAACAATACCATTACGATCAAAACCAAAAAGAAAGAGATCAAGCCGCGATCGCCCAACCAGGCCGTATATATGAGTCGTATTCAGGATCATGAGATGGTGTTTGGCCTTGGCCCTGCGGGTACAGGGAAAACATATCTGGCTGTTGCAATGGGGGTTTCGGCTTATTTAGATCATAAAGTGGAACGGCTTATTTTCACGCGGCCTGCCGTGGAGGCGGGAGAGCATCTGGGTTTTCTTCCCGGTGATATGAAGGAAAAAGTTGATCCTTATTTGCGGCCTATTTACGATGCGCTGCATGATATGTTGCCGATGGATTTTTTGATGAAAAAGATGGAATCAGGGGATGTTGAAATTGCGCCTCTTGCCTTTATGCGTGGGCGTACACTTTCCAATGCTTTTGTTATTCTGGATGAAGCGCAAAATGCAACCATGACCCAGATGAAAATGTTTTTAACGCGCATTGGCGAAGGATCGCAGATGGTGATTACCGGTGATTTAACACAAACCGATCTACCGCAGGGGGTAAAATCGGGTCTGCGTGATGCTTGTGAGACTTTAAATCATGTCGAGGATATCGCTTTTCATCATTTCACACCTGCAGATGTTGTACGGCACAGGCTTGTGAGTAAAATTGTTGATGCTTATGAGAATAAATAACACCTTACAATGCGTCATTGCGAGGAACATATGTGACGAAGCAATCCATGTGTTATACGAGGTCGATTGCCGCGCTCGTTTTACTCGCGCGCAATGACGGTGTGCTCAATGAATATAACTATTGAAATCAATAAACATTCCGACAATTGGCCGCCTCATTCAGATAGCATCGTTGAGCGCGGTATAAACGCTGTTCTTGATCAGCAAAATATCAACCAAGCTGAGGCGAGTGTTGTTTTGGCGAATAATGATTTTGTGCAAACGCTGAATCGGGATTATCGCGGACAGGACAAACCGACCAATGTCCTCTCATTCCCGCAAGACCTGCCTATGTTGGGTGATATTGTGTTTGCTTATGAAACAGTTGCGCAGGAAGCAAAAGAACAAGACAAATCCTTTGATGATCATCTTTTACACCTGACCATTCATGGCGTTCTTCATTTGCTGGGGCATGATCATATGAATGATGAGGAAGCCGAAGAGATGGAAAATCTGGAAATTGAGCTTTTAAGCAAGCTTGGTGTAAAAAACCCCTATGAAAATTTCTAATTTATGCAATAGTTGAATTGTTATGCCTTTTTCTTTTTTAAAAGCTTTTTTTAAGTCAAAACAGGATACAACGCTAAGAGAGGCGATTGAAGAGTATATCGAAGAAGAGCCGCAAAGTTTGGAATCTGATGCTGATTCTATTCATGAGCGTGCTTTACTCTCAAACATTTTAGCACTCCGCGATATCAGCATTGATAAAGTCATGGTGCCGCGTGCAGATATTATCGCCATTGATGCGGCGGCAACAAATGAAGAATTATTTGCATTGATTGCCAACCACCATGTCAGTCGTTTTCCTGTGTATAAAGGTAATCTCGATGAGGTTATTGGAACAATTCATTTAAAGGACGTATTGGGCGTTATGGCGAAGGGGGAAGCGTTTGTCATTGAAGATAATATTACTGAAATCCCTATTGTCTCTCCGGCTATGCCGATACTGGACTTACTCTTAACAATGCGCGAAAGCCGCAGGCATATGGCGCTTGTTGTTGACGAATATGGGGGCATTGATGGACTTGTGACAATGGGTGACATTGTAGAAAGCGTGCTAGGTGAAATTGAAGATGAGCATGACACACAAGAAGAGCCGCAATTGATGCATGATGATGATGGTTCTATCATCGCCGATGCACGCGTGAGTATTGAACATTTTGAAACTGTTCATGGAAGCCTTTTAAGCGATGATGAGCGCAATGAAAGTGATACGCTTGGCGGCCTCATCTTCGCTATTGCGGGTCGTGTTCCCATGCGCGGAGAGATTTTGGCGCATGATTCCGGGATGGAGTTTGAGATTATGGATGCCGATCCGCGACGCGTTAACGTTATTCGTATTCGCAAGATACCGGCATTAGCCGCTTAATGCTCCCATGCGAGATATTCTTCAAAAATCAAGCATCATCTCTGTTTTATGCTTTCTAAGCGGCTCTTTATGCGCTCTCGCTATGGCGCCTTATAATGTTTGGCCTGTGTTCATGATAGGATTCGGCGTTCTGTATTGGGCTATCGCATCCGCACATAATAAAAAGTCAGCTTTTTTGTATGGATGGCTTTGGGCATTTGGATATTTTATTTTCTCTCTCTACTGGATAGGCAATGCGTTACTCGTTGAAGGGAATCCCTATCAATGGGCGTGGCCTTTTGCCGTTTGCGGCCTCCCTGCCATGCTCGCATTTTTTAATGCTTTTGCATGCCTGTTAAGCAAACGTTTTTTCGACTTAAAACAATGGCATGGTTATGTTGCTTTTGTTTCAACCTTATCACTATTTGAATATCTGCGCGGGCATCTTTTTACAGGATTTCCCTGGAATCTCTATGGCTACACATGGGCTGATATGCCCATTGCTCTTATCGCCAGCTTTGAAAGTGTTTATTTTTTAACATTTATCACATTATTTTGGATGTGCATCCCCGGTTTTTGGATCGTTAGCAAGGGCACTCTATCAAAACGCGTGTTAAGCACGCTGATTCTTGTTAGCTTTTCAGGTAGTTTTTATTATACATCACAGCAGCTCGCAAACAGCGCTGACATTGATTATCACGATGATGTAACGGTTAAAATCATTCAGCCGAACACGCCGCAACATGAAAAATGGCAGCGAGATAAAATGGACAAGCATTTTCAAACGGCGCTTGATCTTTCAAAAGCAAATGACAATGAAAGCGGAAAAACGCTCATTTTATGGCCAGAAACGACTCTCAGCCCTGTTTTCTTGTCGGCGCCTTTTTACCGTCAACAAATCAACGATATGCTCAATGAGTATAGTGATGGTGCTATATTAATGACGGGGGCACTAAGATATGATGGTAAAAACTATTACAACTCAGTGATTAATTTTGATCAAAGCAATAGCATTACAAACATCTACAATAAATCACATTTAGTGCCTTTTGGTGAATATATTCCTTTTCAAGAATGGATACCTCTAAAGCCGGTTGTGCAATTTCAAGGCTTTGAAAAAGGCAAAGGTGTTCAAGATTTTCAGATTTTTGATACTTTAAAATACAGCGCACTTGTTTGTTACGAGATTGTTTTTCCAAATAAAGTTATTTCAAAAAATAGCCAGGCTGATTTTATTATCAATGTCACAAATGATGCATGGTACGGAAACAGCCCCGGCCCACATCAACATCTTGTAAAAGCACGTTTTAGAGCCATTGAGGAAAGGCTTACTGTTTTAAGGGCTGCAAATACAGGCATTTCAGTAATAATTGATCCATACGGGCGTATATTTTGGAAAACAAAAACTTTTACACAAGATGTTTTACAATCAAAAATACCAAGAAAAAGACATTCCCGTAGCCCCTTAAATTTCTTTTCTTTCTTTTTATTTCCGTTACTGCCTATAAGTCTGATTATCATGGCAGTTAATAAAAAATGCCCTTTTGTGAGCAAAAATTGATTTATTTTGCTAAAATATACTTTAGGATACTTGCATACCCTTGTAACCTTTTGTATTCAGGTAACTAAGACGCAAAAGATTGCTAGCTGGATTTGTCATTCGACACCTTTTGACAAAAAGTGCAATTCAATTGCATATATTACGATTATATACTTTAGTTTACCCTAGAATTAGAAAAGTTACCAAAATGACAAAAAGAAAAACCAAAGGAACACCTGATAAAGTTGATATTCATGTTGGACATCGTCTTAGGGTAAGGAGATCCCTTTTAGGGCTCAGTCAGGAAAAGCTTGCAGAGGCTGTTGGCTTAACATTTCAGCAAGTGCAAAAATATGAGCGCGGCATTAACCGCATCAGTGCAGGAAAGCTTTTCCAATTTAGCAAGGTTCTGGACATTCCTGTTGGCTATTTCTTCGACAAAGCTGGTGAAGACAACCAAGACGTAAATTATGGTCTTTCCGATAATACTCAAGAAGAGTTTTCAAGCAAAGATGACCACATGCAAAATAAAGAAACCATAGAATTGGTACGTTCCTATTATCTGATAAAAGATATTAAAAAACGAAAAGAAATACTGCGGTTTATCAAAGCTATGACTGAATCGCAATCAGATGCGTGAAGCCTCATAAAAGCCTTTCCTCTTGAAAGGCCTGCTAACTCTGTTATCTTTTAAAACCTAATAAAAGAATCAAAACAGAAAAGAGTATTCATGACACAGCCTTTACTGCAAACAGAGCGCGATTTAGTTAAAGGATATAATAAAGACTTAAAAGATTATTTTTTCACTAGTGAGTCTGTTTCGGAAGGCCATCCTGACAAAATTTGTGATCGCATTTCCGATGCTGTCTGCGATTTATATCTGGCGGCTGATCCGCAAAGCCGCATAGCATGTGAAACACTTGTAACAACTGACAAGGTTATTTTGGCTGGTGAAACACGTGGACCTGAAAGCATTACTAAAGACGATATTGAGCGTGTTGCGCGTAATGCCATTAAGGCGATTGGCTATGAGCAAGAAGGGTTTCATTGGAAAACGGCGGATGTAGAAGTTTTACTACACAAGCAATCTGTTGATATCGCGCAAGGTGTGGATGCAGGAACAGGAATCGACAAAGAGGAAGGTGCCGGCGATCAGGGGATCATGTTTGGATATGCCACTCGTGAGACTGAGCCTCTTATGCCTGCGGCTATTCATTATTCCCATGAGATATTGCGTACATTGGCAGAAGCGCGTCACAGCGGTAAAATTTCTGGCATTGGTCCGGATTCAAAATCACAGGTTACGCTTGAATATAAAGATGATAAGCCTGTGCGTGCGACATCTGTTGTTGTTTCGACACAACATGATGATGATTTAAGCCATGATGATGTACGCGCCATTGTTAGGCCGTTCATCGAAAATGCTTTGCCCGAAGGGTTTTTGCCGCCGGAAGATGAAATCTATGTCAACCCTACCGGGCGTTTTGTTATTGGCGGCCCTGTTAGTGATGCTGGATTAACGGGACGTAAAATTATTGTTGATACTTATGGCGGCGCAGCCCCCCATGGCGGCGGTGCTTTTTCGGGGAAAGATCCGACAAAGGTTGATCGCTCGGCTGCTTATGCGGCGCGTTATCTTGCCAAGAATATTGTTGCTGCAGGATATGCGCAAGGCTGCACAATACAGCTTGCTTATGCGATTGGTGTTTCAAAGCCTTTAGGGTTGTACGTAAACACCCATGGAACAGGAACCGCACCGGAAACGGAAATCATCAAGGCAATAAACAAGCTTGTTGACCTTTCACCGCGTGGTATTCGTGAACATCTGGATCTGCATAAACCCATTTATGAACGCACTGCGGCATATGGGCATTTTGGTCGTACCCCGGATGCTGACGGTGGTTTCTCATGGGAGAAAACTGACCTCGTTGAAAAATTGCAGGACATCATTGGATAATCTTCCACAAAAACGCGTTTACGGCAGGCGCCAAGGCCGCCCGCTCAATGCTTCTCGGCAAGAGGCTATTGAGCGTCTTTTGCCGCTTGTTTCTATTGATATGGAGATTTTGACTGAAAAAGGTGATTTAACGCCTTCCTCCCTCTTTGACGTTCAATTCAGAGAATGCTGGTTTGAAATTGGCTTTGGCGCGGGTGAGCATTTATCAGCCCTGATGCGCAGACATCCGGATATTGCATGGATAGGCGCGGAACCTTATATCAACGGGATGTCCTCCTTTTTGAAGGATATATCCCCTCTTTTGTGTCATTCCGGCGAAAGCCGAAATCCGAAAGATAAGCAAACAGATCCCGCTTTTCAGCAGGTTGCTATTGCAAGCAAAGATACTATCAATGTGCGCGTTCTCATGGACGATGCGATGATGGTGGCGCATTCGTTAACGGACAATAGTCTTGATGGCATTTATGTCCTAAACCCCGATCCATGGCACAAAACCCGTCATCATAAGCGCCGGATTATCCGCCAGGACAATCTGGATTGTTTTGCACGCATTCTGAAACAGGGCGGGCAATTGATTATGAGCACGGATGTCCCTGATCTTGCCGATTGGATGGTCACGCAAGCCACCATGCATGATGCGTTTGAATGGGATGCTCTATCCGCAAATGACTGGCGCACCCCGCCGCAAGGCTGGGTGCATACCGCCTATGAAGGCAAACGCGCCAAAAACGGTGAGGAAATGGTTTATTTGTTTTTCCAAAGGAAATAGCTTGCCAAAAGCGCATAGAAGCAGTATACGTATATGCAACATCTCAGATTATAATGAGGGTGGGTCATAAGGACCCGCCTTTTTTATTGGGGTGAAATAAAACAGCGTCATCCCGAACGCGCAAGCGCAGGGATCTCATGATTATCAGAGAGATTCCTCGTATACACTCGGAATGACGTATCAAAGAGGATATAAATGCGCTTAACACCGCTAGAGAAAAAAATCGCTGATATTACCAATCCTGTGATTGAGGATTTGGGTTTCACGCCGTTTTGCGTCAAACAAACAAGCGATGCCGGACAGCAAATTTTACAAATCATGGCAGAAGACCCGGCGACCAAACGGCTTGGCGTTGATGATTGTGCGAAAATCAGCAAGGCGGTTTCTGCTATTTTGGATGTAGAAGACCCGATTGACGGAAAATATCGCCTTGAGGTTAGTTCTCCCGGAATTGATCGTATGTTGATCGCACCGGAACATTATAAGGACTATGCAGGCTTTGAGGCTAAAATTGAGAGTGACACTCCAGCCGAAAATGGACAGCGGAAATTTCGTGGTCGTATTGCCGGAATAGACAATGAGATTGTCACGCTCAACACAGATCAGGGGGAAGCGGAAATTCCGTTTTCCACTATTGTTAAAGCAAAGCTTGTTTTAACGGATGAATTGATTAATGCTACTGCAAATTTATAGGAGAAAGAAGTAGATATGGAACTCGTTCAAGTTGCAGACACAGTGGCCCGCGAAAAGGGCATTGACCGCGAGATTGTTTTAGAAGCAATGGAAGAGGCTATTCAAAAGGCCGGGCGCTCTAAATATGGGCATGATCATGATATTCGTGCGCATATCAACCGCGAAAACGGCGATATTGAGCTGAAACGTTATCGCGAAATTGTTGAAGAGGATGCGGAAATTGAGAATGAGCTTGTTCAGCTTACCCCTTCTCAAGCTAAACGCATTAAGCCGGATGCGAAACCGGGCGATGTAATTATTGATGAATTGCCGCCGCTTGATTTCGGGCGTATTGCCGCGCAAACCGCCAAACAGGTTATTATGCAGAAAGTGCGCGAGGCCGAGCGTGCGCGTCAGTATCAGGAATTTAAAGACCGCGTTGGTGAGATCATTAATGGTGTGGTTAAGCGCGTTGAATATGGCAATGCGACAATCGATATTCAAGGGCGTGCCGAAGCTGTGCTGCGCCGTGATGAGGCCTTGCCGCGTGAGCATCTTAAAAACGGAGATCGCGTGCGTGCGATTATTTATGAAGTCCGCGAGGAAATGCGCGGCCCGCAGATATTCCTGTCGCGCACACATCCGGAATTTATGGCAAAGCTCTTCACGCAAGAAGTGCCCGAAATTTATGACGGTATGATTGAGATTAAAGCGGTTGCCCGTGATCCGGGAAGCCGTGCCAAAATCTCCGTTCAATCCCGCGAAGGGTCCATTGATCCTGTCGGGGCTTGTGTCGGGATGCGTGGTTCTCGCGTTCAGGCGGTTGTGAATGAGCTTGGCGGTGAGAAGATTGACATCATTCCATGGACTGATGATTTAGCGACGTTCACGGTGAATGCGCTGCAACCCGCAGAAGTGGCGAAAGTTGTTCTTGATGAAGAAACAAGCCGCATGGATGTGGTTGTACCGGATGAGCAGCTCTCTCTTGCGATTGGTCGCCGTGGTCAGAATGTCCGCCTAGCTTCCATGCTTACGGGTTGGGATATCGACATTATGACCGAAGCGGAAGAATCAGAACGTCGTGCGGAAGAGTTTAAAACACGTTCAACCTTGTTTATTGAAGCGCTCGATGTTGATGAAGTGATTGCGCATCTTTTGGTTGCAGAAGGCTTTATCCGCGTTGAAGAAATCGCAGAAACCCATGTCGAAGAATTAACCGAGATTGAAGGCTTTGAAGAGGAGATCGCACAAGAGCTTCAAAACCGTGCCATTGCTTATCTTGAAGCAAAGCAAAAAGAACTGGCAGAAAAACAAGCTGAGCTTGGCCTCGCAGAAGATCTCATTTCTTTTGAGGGTTTAACACCTGCGCAAATCCTTAAAGTTGGCGAAAAAGAGATTAAATCTCTTGAAGATCTTGCTGATTTGGCAGGCGATGAGCTGGTTGAATATCTTGGCGAGGGTGAGCTCACAGAAAAAGAAGCCAATAATGTTGTTATGGCTGCACGCGAGCAGCTCGGCTGGTTTGCTGAAGCTGAAACGAGCGAAGATGGCACAACAAACACAGAAGAGCCGGCAGGTGATGAGCCTAAGGCTGTCGCAAGTTAACAATGTTTAGGGAGCAAATACCATTACGGATTGGACAATTGTTCAGATTTTAAAGCTTGGTGCGCGTGAATGTTTTTCATGCGCTGCTCCTCTATTGCCGTTAGCGGTACTTCTTAAAACCTTTATTTTCAACAAAAATTTTGCACCCGCGCCCTTGCGGGTGTATAACCTTCTTTCTTGAAGAGGATTGGCAACACAGTATGAGTGATACAACGACAGATAAAAAAGAAACGTCAAAGGACAGTAAAAGCGGCAAAAAGACGCTTAGCCTTGGCGGGACACTTAGCCTAAAAGGCGGAACTACAAACCGCCCTACCCCTTCGCCTGGCACTGTTGCGGTGGAAGTACGCAACCGAAAGCGCGGTGCATCTAGTGCTTCTAAGGCAGCAAGCGAACAGCCCAAGGAGGACTTGACGCTAACAAATCAAGAGCGTGAGGCGCGTGCACGTGCTTTGCAACAAGCCATGTCAGAGGATGCGCCAAAGAAAACATCCTTGCCAAAGCGCCGCACAACCATTGATGATGTCAAAAAAGAGGAAGCGGCAAATCGCCAGGGTTCCTTGAGTGCACGGGAAAAAGAGCTTGAAGAACTTAATAAGATTGAAGAGGAAGAGCGCAAGAAAGCTGAGGCTACGCAAATGAGCGCTCCACCCGTTCAGGATTCTCCAACTGAGCAGCAACGCCGCCGTAATTTCAGCACGCCTGATGCTGAGCCGGTTAGCTACAGGGACAGGATGAAAAAGGCTGCTCCAAAATCTCCACCACGAAAACTGGAAGACAGGCGTGGTGGACGCATGACGGTGACGCAGGCGTTGAACCGTGATTATGATCGTGATCGCGGCATGTCTCTTGCGGCACAAAAACGTGCACGTGAAAAAGCGCGTTTAGCCGCGCAAGGGCCAAAAGAACCTGCGCAAAAAGTGTTCCGTGAAGTGACTGTTCCTGAAACGATCACCGTTGCTGAACTGGCTAACCGTATGACTGAGCCCACTAATGATGTGATCAAGGCGCTTATGAAGATGGGTGTCATGGCGACAAGTTCAGAGAGCATTGATGCGGACACAGCCGAGCTTATCATTGAGGAATTTGGACACACCATTAAACGCGTTACAGAAGGTGATGTCGAGATCGGCCTTGATGGCGAAGAAGATAAAGAAGAAGACCTGATCAAACGCCCAGCTGTTGTGACAATTATGGGACATGTGGATCATGGTAAGACATCACTTTTGGATGCTTTGCGTAAAACGGATGTTGTATCCGGTGAGGCCGGCGGTATTACACAGCATATCGGCGCTTATCAGGTTAACACCAATGACGGCATTGAAGGCAATACAATCACCTTCCTTGATACACCGGGTCACGCAGCCTTTACAGAGATGCGCGCACGCGGTGCCAATGCAACGGATATTGTTATTATTGTTGTTTCTGCAACTGATAGCGTTATGCCACAAACAATTGAAGCGATTAACCACGCCAAGGCCGCAGAAGTGCCAATTATTATTGCTGTTAACAAGATTGACCTGCCTGATGCAGACCCTATGAAGGTGAAAACTGAGCTGCTTCAATATGAAGTGATCGTTGAGGAGCTTTCCGGCGATGTGCAATGTGTTGAAATTTCAGCCAAGCAAGGTACGAATTTAGATAAGTTGGAAGAGGCGATTTTAATCCAGGCTGAGCTGCTTGAGTTAAAAGCCAATCCAAACCGTCAGGCTTCCGGTGTTATCATTGAATCGAAGCTAGAGAAAGGGCGCGGTTCTGTTTCTACCGTTCTTATTCAAAACGGAACCTTGCGTATTGGGCATATTTTTGTCGCTGGTAAGGAGTTCGGAAAAGTACGTGCTTTGATTAACGATCAAGGTAAAAATGTCAAAGAAGCTGTTCCTGGTCAACCTGTTGAAATTCTGGGCATTAATGGCTCTCCGAAAGCTGGCGATCCGCTCAATGTTGTTTCGGATGAAGCTAAGGCTCGTGAAGTCGCAGAATACAGGGAGCGCCGCGAAAAAGAGGCAGCAGCAGCAAAAGCTGTTAAAGGCCGCGTAACAATGGATGATATCCTGATGCAGCGCGAATTTGGCGAAGATAAATCATTGGCCGTTATCATTAAAGGCGATGTACATGGCTCAGTAGAGGCAATTTCAAGTTCTCTGGATAAAATGGTTGAAGAGAATGAGGGAATTGCGGTTAAAATCTTGCATAGCGCCGTTGGCGGCATTACTGAATCCGATGTCACCCTTGCCGCAACGACAGGCGCGCTAATTATTGGCTTTAATGTACGTGCCAATTCACAAGCGCAAGCTTTGGTCAACAGGGATGGTGTTGATGTGCGTTATTACAACATTATTTACGATGTGATTGATGATGCGAAAGCCATTCTCGGCGGGATGCTTGATCCGATTGAACGCGAAGAATATCTTGGGCAGGCGAAAATACTTGAAGTCTTTAACATCACAAAAGTCGGTAAAGTTGCAGGTTGTGAAGTTGTCCTTGGCATGGTCAAACGCGGTGCGCGTGTCCGTCTTTTGCGTGACGATGTTGTTATTCATGAAGGTACTCTTAAGACCCTTCAACGCTTCAAAGATGAAGTTGAAGAGGTCAAGGAAGGTACAGAATGCGGTATGGCGTTTGAGAAATATGAAGATATTCGCAAAGGGGATATCATCGAATGTTATGACGTCATTGAGGAAGCGCGTACGGTTGCTTAGAGTATAATGAAATCCCATTTATCATCAAAAGGTCCATCGCAACGCCAGCTTCGCGTTGGTGAACAGATTAAGCAGATTATTGCGGAGCTTTTGACGCGTGCTGATTTTTATCATGAAGCATTAATCAATGCCGGGCATATTACCGTTGGTGAGGTTCGCGTGACACCAGATTTGCGCAATGCAAAGGCTTATGTAATGTCATTAGGTGGTGAAAATATGGATGAAATCATCCTCGCGCTCAATGAAGAAAGCCAAATGTTTTCCAAAGAAATCAACCGCCAGTCAAACATGAAATTCACACCCAAAATTCGTTTTGTCAAAGATGATAGTGTTGAAGAAGCCCAACGGATTGATGAACTTCTTGCCTCTGTTCATATTCCGGACGAGAAATAAGCCATGGGCAGGCGTAATAAAAAAGGCGATAAGGTTAATGGTTGGGTCAATCTGGACAAACCAATCGGTATGACCTCGACGCAAGCTGTTGGTAAAATCCGCCGTATTATGAATGCTCAAAAAGTTGGCCATGCAGGAACGCTTGATCCTTTGGCAACGGGCATTTTGCCTATCGCACTCGGAGAGGCTACAAAAACCATTCCGTATATTCAGGATGCGAACAAAACCTATGAATTCACCGTAACATGGGGCGAACAGCGCAGCACAGATGATTCGGAAGGTGATGTGATTGCATCAAGCGATGTTCGTCCTACTTTAAAGGATATAGAAGCTGCCCTACCCGCTTTTATTGGTGAGATTGAACAAATCCCGCCCAAATTTTCAGCGATTAAAATTGATGGGCAGCGTGCTTATGATCTTGCACGTGACGGCGCGGAAATTGAAATGAAATCGCGGCAGGTGTATATTGAATCTCTAGAAATATGTCATCCCGAGCACATAGCGGAGGGATATCAAGACAACCAACAAGATTCCTCGCATACGCTCGGAATGACATCCTTTAAGCTTAGCTGCGGTAAGGGGACCTATGTGCGTTCTCTGGCGCGGGATTTGGGGCTAAAACTCGGAACATATGGATATGTATCCAGCCTGCGGCGAACAGTAGTTGGTTGTTTTGCTACAGAAAATGCGATTTCTCTTGCAAAACTGGAAGAAATGGATCATATTCCCGCACGTGAAGCGGCGTTGCTGCCTCTACAAGCTGTTCTGGACGACATCCCGGCACTTGAAGTTAAGGCAAATGAAGTAGCGCAGCTTAAGAACGGGAATGTTTTATCCCTCATCTCAAGGTCTGATTTCCAAAGGATTGAAGATTTAGGAGATACAGATGAAACACTTGTGATCCATCAGGGTAAAGCAATTGCGCTTGCTCATATTGATGGTCCCAATATCAAGCCCGTTCGTGTTTTTAATATATAACCCCTCCCGTTCGTCATCCCGAACGTATGTGAGGGATCTCATGATCGCATGAGATTCTTTGCTTCGATCAGAATGACAGGGTAACAGAAAGGAAATATGATGTCGGAAAGAGCGCTCTACAGAGACCAGGCTTCAAAAGCTGAAGCAATTGAGAAATTTGCAACGAAAAAAGGCGATACAGGATCGCCGGAAGTTCAGGTTGCAATCCTTACAAACCGTATTAACTACCTGTCTGATCATATGCAGCAGCACAAAAAAGACGTGCATAGCCGTCGTGGCCTTTTAGCAATGGTTGCGAAGCGCCGTAAGCTTTTGGACTATCTTAAGCGTAAAGACGAGCCACGCTATCAGGCTTTGATTAAAGAGCTGGGTATTCGCAGATAAATGAATAGGAATTGCGTGAATGGCATCTAATGATTTTAATCAAATAGCATGCTCATTGGCTAACCCTTTAGTTGCAATTGTACAGCAGCCAAAAGCCGCTCACCTTCCTTTTGGCCTCGGCATGGGATTTATTAGTGAGCGTTTTAAAGGTAACAAACGTCTCATAACCACTTGCCGTCACAATTTTAATGTTTCAAGCCAAAATTATAAATTTATTTTTGCAACTGCAGTCTTGGGCACTAATGAGACGGATAGATGGCGAGAACTGACTATGATTGGACAGCCAATCTTTGACCCACGTGAGGGAAGTGATATTGCCTTCGCTATTGTTAAGGATCCTGAAAATGCAAGAACAAGAGTTTTAAAAGCTGAAAATAGAGAGCTTCCGATTCCGACGAACCCGCCAGAACTGTCGAACGTTAGAAACGCATCATTTGACAATGGAAATGGAACCTATCAATTTGAAATTCTTACTCAGCTAGATATTGCTGAACTGGACAGGCAAATGTATCAATTTACAGACAATAGTATTGTATGCGAGCCTGTGAAAAATGAACAACACGCCTCTGAACTCGTTGAAACTGGCTATTTTCCTTGTCGAACCTTAACCATGATTAGCAGACCAGGCTGTTCAGGCAGCCCTATTTTGAATGATAATTTTGAACTTTTTGGTATGGATATCGGCGGTACAGAAGCCGGAGACAAGGATGGAGATATAGCAATATGCATTCCTAGCAATGAATTGTACGAAGCCAGAAGACTAATAGATGCAGAAATACAAGCAACTTTAAGCCCTTAACCTACCTATTTCAGAATATTTTAACCAAATCCAAGCCGGATTTATATCGCGATTAACCTTCTAAAAAATACCGCTTTGCAACTGCGCCGTTTTCTATTTCAAATACAAGCGGTTTTCCGGTTGGGAATTCGGCGTCATTGATCGTATCGGGTGTTTCAACGCCAAGCGTTATCAACGTTGCACGTAAAGAATTTCCATGCGCCGCCATCAGGATATTTTTTCCTTCATTAATCAATGGACGGATATTTTCCTCGAAATACGGTCGGACACGGTTTTCAACCACATCCTTCAGGCACTCTCCCCCCGGTGGAGAAACATCATAAGAACGCCGCCAGATATGCACTTGCTCTTCGCCATATTTTTCACGGGTCTCATCTTTATCGAGTCCCGTCAAATCACCATAATCACGCTCACGCAAATCTGGATGGCGTACCATATCAGCAAAAAGATCACCCTGCCCGGCTTCATTCAATACAATCTCAGCGGTTCTGTTCGCGCGAATTTGCGTGGAACTGAAGACTTTATCAAAGTGAATACCGGCATCTTTGAGCATCGCTCCGGCGGTTTTTGCCTCGGCCTCTCCTTTTTCCGTCAAATCAACATCATGAAAGCCTGTAAATTTGTTGGCGAGGTTCCATTCAGATTGACCATGGCGAAGCAGTACGAGATAATTCATTGATATGTCCTTAAATTTGTTAATAGTTTTTGACTTTACGGGCGGATAATGGCATGACTATTTTAACTTGAAAAGAGGGAAAGTTGTGAGGTTGACTGTAAAGTGCAAAAATTTGTTTTTTACTGTCCACCCCACAAAATTTTCCAAATATTAAAAAATAGAGATTACCGCGCATTCATATTTTGCGTAATCTCGGCATATGAAAGGTAAACTTAATGTTTAATGTCTATAGAAAAGAAATTGAATTTGCAGGAAAAACACTCACTTTAGAAACAGGAAAAATCGCACGACAAGCTGACGGCTCTGTTTTGGCAACAATCGGAGAGACATCTGTGCTTTGTTGTGTAACAGGCTCTAAAACCGTTGCACCGGGGCAGGATTTCTTCCCGCTTTCTGTTCACTATCAGGAAAAAACATACTCAGCCGGTAAAATCCCCGGTGGCTTTTTCAAACGTGAAGCCAAGCCGAGTGAAAAGGAAACGCTAACGTCACGCTTGATTGACCGCCCTATTCGCCCGCTTTTCCCAAAAGGGTTCTTAAACGAGGTTCAGGTTGTTGCAACTGTCATCAGCCATGATCTTGAAAATGACCCGGATATGGTAGCGATGTGCGGCGTTTCTGCGGCGCTTACAATTTCCGGTATCCCGTTTATGGGGCCAATTGGTGCGGCGCGTATATCATATAAGGATGGCGAATATATTGTTAACCCGCCGATGCATGACGTTTCAGAGACAGAGCTTGATCTGGTTGTCGCCGGAACGCATGAAGGTGTTTTAATGGTTGAATCTGAAGCGCAAGAGCTTTCGGAGGAGATCATGCTCGGCGCTGTACGTGTTGGGGAGGAAGCATACTTGCCCGTCATTAAAGGCATTATTGAGCTTGCAGAGATGTGCGCGAAAGACCCTTGGGATGTTCCTGAGACACCTGAAGCGATTACAAAGCTTGAAGCAGATATTAAAGCTAAATTTGAAAAAGATGTCGCAAAAGCTTATGGCATAACAGATAAGTTAGAGCGTCAGACTGCTGTTGGCGCTGTTCGTGATGCAGCGATTGAAGCTTTTACGGATGAAGAAAACGGCATTGACGATAAAATTATTTCATCAAAGTTTAAATCACTTGAGGCCGATGTTGTTCGCGGCTCTATTCTGAAAACAGGCAAGCGCATTGATGAGCGTGATACCAAGACTGTACGTCCCATCGTAGCAGAAGTCGGCATTTTGCCGCGCACACATGGCTCTGCACTGTTCACACGCGGCGAGACACAGGCGCTTGTTGTGACGACGCTTGGCACAGGACAGGATGAGCAAATCATTGATGCATTAGAAGGCGAATATAAAGAGCGCTTCCTGCTTCACTATAATTTCCCGCCTTATTCTGTTGGAGAAGCGGGTCGTATGGGACCTCCGGGGCGCCGTGAAATCGGTCACGGGAAACTGGCATGGCGCGCTATTCGTCCATTACTGCCGGACGCAGAGGAATTCCCGTACACAATGCGTACAGTATCAGAGATTACAGAATCAAACGGCTCATCCTCTATGGCGACTGTTTGCGGGACATCGCTCTCACTCATGGATGCGGGCGTACCTTTAAAGGCGCCGGTTGCAGGGATTGCGATGGGTTTGATTAAAGAAGGCGATGATTTCGCCGTTCTGTCCGATATTTTGGGCGATGAAGATCATCTCGGGGATATGGATTTCAAAGTTGCCGGAACCGAGAAAGGCATCACATCCTTACAAATGGACATCAAAATCACATCCATTACAGAAGAAATCATGACAACAGCTCTCGCACAGGCAAAAGACGGGCGTATTCATATTCTTGGTGAAATGTCCAAAGCCCTGACTGAGGCACGCACAGAATTGAATGAACATGCTCCACAAATTGTTTCATTCACGATTGCTACGGATAAAATCCGCGATGTTATCGGGACTGGCGGTAAAATCATTCGTGAGATTATCGAAGTTACAGAAACAAAAATAGATATCGAAGATGACGGCACAGTTAAGGTTGCAGCTTCCAATGCGGATAGTATTCAAAAAGCTGTCGACTGGATTAAAGGTCTTACCGATGAGCCGGAAGTTGGTCAAATCTACACAGGCAAAGTTGTAAAAACCGTTGATTTTGGTGCTTTTGTCAATTTTATGGGCGCTAAAGATGGTCTTGTCCATATTTCTGAACTTCAAGACGCACGTACGGCGCATACTACCGATGTGGTTAATGAAGGTGATGAAGTTAAGGTCTTGCTTCTTGGGATTGATGATCGCGGTAAGATCAAGCTTTCCATGAAGCGCGTTGATCAGGAAACAGGCGAAGAAATCACAAAAGATGAAGAAGACGCAGCTTAACTTTTAAGTGAAAGAATGTCTAAAAAGCAGGATTTTGTAAATCAGGAGAAGTGGGAAGGATTGATGCGCGCATCGATCCTTTCTGCAACCACAAACAAGCTCTATGGCTATATTAATCTCGCAGACCGTAAAGCTATGGGTTTAATTGTTTTAAATTCTGCCATCATTCCATTCGCCATGAATAGCATTCAAACACCTGACTTTAAGTGGGCATCTACAGTCGCAATCATCACAAGTGTTATCAGTGTGTTTATAGCAATTATTTGCATATTTCCAAAGCGTCGATCCTCCGGGCGTCCGGATGGAGAAAATAATCTGTTACATTTTGCGGATATCGGCAATATGAGTGAAGATGAATATCTTGATATTATGATGCCGATTTATAATGAGCCATCACGTTTAGCAAAAGTTGTTTTGAGAGATTTGCACGACGTTAGCCAACTGGTTCTTATTACTAAATTTAAACTGTTAAAAATCGCGTACATTGTTTTCTTCTTTGGCAATCTTGCTGCAATTTTACTATTTATAGTGCCCATATGGTTTTAAAGCTCCCTAACATCATTGGTCATCGTGGATGCGCCGGATACGCACCTGAAAACACGCTTGAAGGGATACATACAGCCGCTGATATGGGGGTTGAATGGGTTGAGCTGGATGTAAAACTCACCAAGGATCAAATTCCCATCCTGTTTCATGATGAAGATCTGGACCGTACAACGGGTATGAGTGGCAATATTGCTGATTTAACATTATCAGACGTAAAAGAGCTGGATGCGGGCAGCTGGTTCGGGGAAAGCTTTATCGGGGCAAAAATTCCAACGCTCGAAGAAGCTGTTGATGTTTTCTTGGAACGTAATTTAGGATTAAATCTGGAAATTAAACCCTGCCCCGGACGTGAGAAAGAAACAGCAGAAGCGGCGCTTGATGTGCTTTCAGCCATTTGGGATGATCATTCGCGGGTTTTGATCTCATCCTTTCAGCATGTCTCACTTGAGGCTGCATTTGACGTCGCGGAAGATTGGCATCGCGGCCTTTTATTGCCGGAGGAGTGGCCAGAAAATTGGGCTGAAATGGCGGAATACCTTAAGGTTTCAACGATTAATCTACATGGTAATAGCGTCACGCGTGAGCAGGTTGAAAGTGCCATTGATCTGGATATGCCAGTGCTTGCTTATACAGTGAACGACCCTGACCGTGCGCGATTTTTGCAAGCCTGGGGCGTGGATTCATTTTTTACTGACGTACCGGATGTTCTGATGGACAGTGTTTTTCGGGTGCATTAACGCATGCGTATAATTAAAGTTCATCCAATTGCGCATGCGGAGCCATGCCCATCGCATTAAAACCGCAATCAACGTAATGCACTTCGCCAGTCACCGCGCCGGATAAATCAGAAAGCAAGTAAAGCCCCGTACCTCCCAGCTCGTCCAGCTCAACCGATCTGCGAAGAGGGCTCGCCAGAGTGCTGTATTTAAATGTTTTTCTTGATCCGCCAATGACTGCGCCTGCTAATGTACGCATCGGCCCTGCGGAGATCGCATTCACGCGAATGCCTTCCGGTCCCAAATCCGCTGCAAGATAACGGGTTGAAGCTTCTAATGCTGCCTTTGCCACGCCCATGACATTGTAATTAGGCATAACTTTTTCTGCACCGTAATAGGAAAGCGTGACAGCGCTCCCGCCTTCACTCATCAATTCCTTTGCGCGGCGCATCACGGACGTAAAGGAATAGCATGATATATGCATCGTCTTCAGGAAATTATCGAGGGTTGTATCAACATAGCGCCCCTGAAGCTCGTTTTTATCGGAATAAGCAATCGCGTGAATGACGAAATCGAAACTGCCCCATTTCTCTTTTAATGTGTTGAAAACGCTATCTAAATCACTTTCATTGGTCACATCGCAGTCAATAATAATGTCCGACCCAACAGATTCAGCGAGGGGTTTGACGCGCTTGCCAAATGCTTCACCCTGATATGTGAATGCCAGTTCCGCACCGGATTCGTGCAAAGCTTTTGCCATGCCCCATGCTATGGAGTGGTCATTGGCAACCCCCATGACCAAGCCGCGTTTTCCCTGCATTAAATCATTCATGTTTTTTAATCCTCGTAACGGCTCATGGCGAGCGTACAGTTAGTTCCACCAAAGCCAAATGAATTGGAAATGAGTGTTTCATGGCGTACGTTATCAACGCGATTAAGCGCGATCGGCATGCCTTGTGCGCCTTCATCCAGATTTTCAACATTTATGCTGGGGCAAACAAAGTCATTTTGTAGCATGAGCAAACTGTAAATGGCTTCTTGTACGCCTGTACCGCCTAAAGAATGCCCGGTCATTGATTTTGTCGCACTGATATGCGGGATATCCTGTTCCAAAGGATCAAAAACCTCACGGATAGCGTTCAATTCGGTTATATCTCCCACAGGTGTACTTGTTCCATGTGTATTAATATATGTAACAGGTTTTTTGATCGTACTAATGGCCTGTTTCATGCAGCGCACAGCGCCCTCACCGCTTGGTGCAACCATATCCGCACCATCAGATGTCGCGCCGTAGCCTGTAATTTCGCCGTAAATTTTTGCGCCGCGTGCTTTGGCATGTTCCAGCTCCTCAAGGACAACAATCCCGCCGCCGCCTGCGATCACAAAACCATCACGATTTGCATCATAGGCACGCGCTGCTTTTTCCGGCGTATCATTATATTTCGAAGACATTGCCCCCATCGCATCAAATAAAACAGACAGCGTCCAGTCCAATTCTTCTCCGCCGCCGGCAAACATAATGTCCTGCTTGCCCCATTGAATCATCTCAGCCGCATTGCCGATGCAGTGCGCGGATGTCGAACAAGCCGAAGAAATGGAGTAATTCACGCCTTTGATTTCAAAATTGGTCGCAGCGGTCGCCGATGTGGTTGAGCACATTGCTTTCGGTACCGCGAAAGGCCCTACACGCTTGGGGCTTTTTTCGCGTGTGATATCGGCGGCTAATACTTGCGCCCGTGTTGACGGCCCGCCGGAGCCGACAATAATCCCTGTACGCTCATTGGATATATCGGATTTCTCCAGCCCTGCATCGGCGATAGCCTGTTCCATCGATAAATGGGTGTACGCCGCAGCATCGCCCATAAAACGATAAAGCCGCTTATCAATATTTTCAGCCAAATCAATATCGGGCTTGCCGTGAACTTGACTACGAAACCCCAACTCTGCATATTCCGGGGCGGCTGTAATGCCTGACTTTCCTGCTTTCAGGCTTGCCAACACCTCTTCCTGATTTGTCCCAATACAAGAGATAATGCCTATACCTGTGACAACAACACGTCTCATGCCTTGATCATCCTTTTTTGGAATTATCTTTAGAGTTATCAAAAAGGCCGACTTTCATATCTTTGGCTTCATAGATAACATTTCCGTCCGCCTCAAGCTTTCCATCCGCCACACCAAGAACCAGCTTGCGGTTAATTACGCGTTTGAAATCAACGATATAGCGCACAAGCTTTGTTGTCGGGAGAACTTGATCGGTAAATTTCAGCTCTCCCAGCCCTAGCGCCCTGCCCGATCCCGGCGCACCTGTCCAGCCAAGGAAAAAGCCGGTTAATTGCCAGAGAGCATCCAAGCCAAGACAACCCGGCATAACAGGATCACCCTTGAAATGGCAGTCAAAAAACCAAAGGTCAGGCTTAATATCAAATTCAGCGACAATCTGCCCCTTGCCGTATTCTCCGCCATCAACTGTTACGCTTGTAATGCGGTCAAACATCAGCATAGGCGGCAACGGAAGCTGCGCATTGCCAGGGCCAAATAACTTGCCCTCGCCGCATTCTATGATTTCCTCATAAGAGTAACTTGATTTAGGTTCAAAGCTCATATGTATCCTATCCGCATTAATAAACTCGTCATAGTTATAGGGGTTTCATCACATGCCCGCAAGAACATGGCAATCATTATTTTTGGTTATCAAGAAAAGTTAATATGTCGCCACGTCGTATGTCATGCAAACAGATTTATAGGTTTCCGACATAGCAGCCATTGCAAGCGGTTTTGCGATTGCGGGTTCGATTTCCGGGATTTCTCCGCCAGCAGCCACAGCAACCATGCGCCCTGCGGCTTTGGCGCAGCATATTGCTTGAAAAAAGTTATCATCAACTTTCAAGGCTTCAAAAAACACCTTGCAATAAGGCTCTATACCGAAGATCAAATCAATCGGCGCATTTACGGGTACGTCATTTGCCGCCAGACCAAAGCGCCAATCGCTACCTGCCGGAACCCCCAGACGCACAGCCTCCTGTGTCATCACATAAACAATACGATCCAGTTTTTCTGGGACTTCGGAGCCGGAAAATAATTCACAATATTCTGCATTCAAAGAAAGAGCCAGCCTACGCCCCGATACGGCGGATAAAGAGGCGATGCATTCCTGCAAGCCCCAGCCCTCACCGGCGACTTTTTCTTCAATTACAACATCACATAGTTCTTGCGCAGCAATTTCAAACACCATAGCCCGCATTGCACATTCCGCCAAAAGGCGTAAAGTTTCTTCACGGGATTGACCAACCTCTTCCCAACTCACAATAATATTATGGATGATGGTTAAGATAAGGTCATGAAATTCATAAGCGCAATCGAGCCAGTCTTCGAATAATAGTCTCGCCGCTTGCCTGCCGCGCTCTGTTTCAAAATCAATAATATTGGCTGGCGGTAAGGCATTGATATCCAGATCACCACTAAGTGGCTCCGCGCCAAGTAAGTCGCTTAATTTTGCGAGGCCGGCCAGCATCGATTCATCCGGCTTTTCAAACACCAGATATGTTTCCACAAGAACACCTGCCATATGCTGAATCACAGCCATAGAATCAGTGCCGCGTTCAGCATCACTCGCGAGCGCAATGATTTCCTTATAGAGCCTTGCGCCCATTTCCGGCTTGTTCGTTACAGCAAACATAGTTTAAGTCTTAAAAGAAAATCCCACAAAAAACTGTGGAAAAAGGTGTGGATATTTATTGGATAAGTCGATAATGCAATCAACAAGTTCAAGATTAATCGAATTTGAATCCGAGGACAATAGCTTTATTGTAAATAAAATTGGGGAAGAGCGATATTTTAGTCTTCGATTAACTCATCTGCATAAATGCCCCAGAGATTCTCCTTTTCAACCCATCCATGATATCCTGAGGCTTCGATGCGGCACCAAACAGCCTTACACCGCCTTATTTTTACAATAACGCTTGGTTCGATCAAGGCGATGACTCTGTTGCTTTTATCAGGCTTATTATACATAGAAACAGTGTCTTGAGACATGATTATCGCATGACGCTTACCGGAAAGCAGCGAGCGATGCATCCAACCCTCCTGCCCTTCATGGTCTCTAATTTTACGCCAATGATCAAATTCCAGTGTTATCTCAACCGGCAAACCGGAGCGCTTAAAAACCCATTGCACAGGATATTTCTTCCCGGGGCCGCTACGAACAAAAGCCTCGTTCGATGCCGTTGTTACAAAGCGCGGTAGTGGATAAGCTGTTGAACGAAAAGGATTATCGCCACTTTGAGCGGATGCAGGTAAAGATAACAGCAATAATAAAATTAAAATTGGCATAGCTGTTTCTATCACACAAGACAGGCGCAATACCAATATTTAAGATATAAATTCCTTGGTGGTGATGCTTCTTATTGTTAAACATCATTCATGAACAAAGATTTTGAAATCTCCGTTGCGCCGATGATGGATTGGACGGATCGGCATTGCCGGTATTTTTTGCGCCTTATAGCGCCGCATGTGAAGCTTTATACCGAAATGGTGACAACGAGCGCGCTGTTGCACGGAGATGCAGAGCGTTTTTTGAGATTTGATGCAGCGGAGCATCCTGTTGTGCTTCAGCTTGGCGGATCAGATCCCGATGATTTAGCGCGATGCGCAGAGATGGGCGCAAAAGCAGGCTATGATGAGATCAATCTCAATTGCGGCTGCCCTTCGGATCGCGTGCAAAGTGGGCGTTTTGGGGCGTGCTTGATGCAAGAGCCTGATCATGTTGCCGCCTGTATAGCAGCTATGGATAAGGCTGTTGATATCCCTGTAACCATCAAATGCCGCATTGGGATTGATCATGAGGATAGTTTTGAGTTTCTGGATCGATTTGTGGATAAATCTATGGATAAAGGTTGCAAAACTTTTATTATTCATGCCCGTAGCGCCTGGTTAAAAGGCTTATCGCCTAAGGAAAACCGTGATGTTCCGCCATTAAACTATAAGCGTGTGTACCAAGTGAAAGAAAAATATCCACATCTGAGGATTATTTTAAATGGAGGCATTACTTCTCTTGGGCAGATTGAGGAGGCCCATGAACTCGATGGCGTTATGATTGGCCGGGAAGCGTATCAAAACCCCTATTTTTTAGCACAAATAGAGCGCAAGGTTTTTGGCAACCATGGGATTAAAGGCCGCGATAAAGTGGCACGCGCTATGATTCCTTATATTGAGCAGCAAATGCGTGATTACGGTACGCCGGTTAAATCCATCACGCGGCATATAATGGGGCTTTATCATCATCAACCGGGTGCAAAAGCCTGGCGACGTGCCTTGAGCAACTATCCGTATCAAGACAATGCCGGGCCGGAGGTTATTGAAAAGGCTTTGTTAGAAAAAGACTGTGCTGCCTCTGGGAAAACAGTGCTATAGTTTGAATAATGAACCACTGGAAATACCTAAAGCCAAAAGACGCGCATCAATTTCTAGATTCTGTTCGTGATAGTCAGAATAGGATCTTATTTGAGCCTGAAATATGCGAGGTTTTTTCGCATCCCCTCGATTTCTTTGATGGTTATGATTTGCTGCGGATTTCTAATCAATACTCCCCGCCTTTCATGATTTTTGATTATTTGAGCAATGGCGAAAACCACTATTACCTTGATGGATCGGATGATGCTTTTCAGACGCTATGCAAACAAAAATCCATAAGCCTTACCGAGGATAATGTCCTTGATTATATCGATATGTATTTCTCATACGTCTATGAACGCGGGAACAGCATTGTCTTTATCCGCGATGCGCAAGATATGAATTTCAAAGGCTCTGACGGGATGGGCGTACATTTCAAAGCTATTCAAAAGCTTGAAACTGTTTCGGTTTCATGGAGTGACTATGAAGATGCTTTTATCATTCGTACGCCTCTTTTATATCAGGAACAAACCCGTGAAGGCATTATTCATGTTCATAAAAACGGAAGGATAGACGTACAGGAGCCACTTGCGGTGAGCTTTTTAGATGCTCCAAAAGCTGTTGAAACAATTGCCCTTGAACACCCCAAAGCTAAAGATATTAAAGATCAGGTAAAAGATCTTTTAAGCAAAAGCAGCGGCGCACAGCGCTTAATGGGTATTGCAGATGAAAAGAATGTTGAAATTCGCGTACTGTCTTCCCCCAATTACCAGGCTATTACGACCAACAAACCGCTTATCTATCTTTTTATGCCCGCAGCACAATTCACCGCAGATTATCATCAGGCTTTGCAAATTGTTGGAGCGCTGCGTGATATGGAGCAAATTCTGGGCGGGTTTCCGAGACCGTCAAAAGAAGAGGCTGATGAGATTTATTTTGCAGTCAGCTATGATAAAAATATCAATCTTCTGATGGAGATTTGTAAAATCGTTGATGAATATGAGGCACTTAATATTCCCGAAGCGGCATCCGCCATGCGGCGATTGGGTATAGGAGACATCTATAGCGGATACAAAAATGATGCTTCTTCTTCTGAAATGCTGGATATCTATGTTAATATGATGGAGAAACAAGGATTTATAGTGGAGTAAGCTTAATGTGCGGAAGTATGTTTTATACATGGAACGGAGCAGGCAATAGCTGGATGAAGCCCGGCGCGCCTGGAAATCAGGTTATTACGGCTAATTTGCGTGACCGTGATCAACCAGTCAACTATGGTATGTCATCTCGGATACAATCGGCTAGTGCCCAAAATCGCGCTGATTTTTCATCCCAACATGCGGGTGTGGAGTCGGAAGCGATTAAATCTTATAAGCAAAATTTTCAGAGTTAATCAAAATTTCGTCATTACACCATGGCAATTGCATTTGAACTTATGGCTTGTAAAAACCATAGTCATCCCGTGCCACCCACTGTCATCCCGGCGAAAGCCGGGATCTCTTCGCTTTAATAATGAGATCCCCGCTTTCGCGGGGATGACGATAACTGTTGGCTGTGTCCGATAACATGATCCCCGCTGTATTTGCAAACAAACCCTCACGTTGTTTCGGTTTGCTTTGCGGGTTTTAATTTGTTCACATCGATGTGGAAGCTCTCACCACAGCCGCAACGTGCTGTTTCATTAGGGTTGATAAAATCAAACCGACTATTCCCCAATTCGTCCATAATATAATCCACGGTTGTGCCTATCAGCATCCATGAGTACATTTTGGGGATATTAAGCGTTACACCATGCTCATCAAAAACATCATCACCGCTGATATCATCGCCTTCGTTGATGTAATCCATTTTATAGGAGCTACCGGAACAGCCTGTTGATTTGATGGATAAGCGCACGCCCTGCGATCCTGTTGGCGCTGTTTCCATCAGGGTTTTGATATGGTCTGCTGCTTTTTCAGTGATTGTAATCATACTTTTTTCCTAGATCCCCGCATCCGCGGGGATGCCAGTTTTAATAAAACATATTCAGTTGCATTTTCGCCGTCTCCGACATTTTTGACGGATCCCAAGGCGGATCCCATATAATTTCGACATCCACCTCGCCCACTGTATCGATTTGAAATAACGCACCCTGTACCCATCCCGGCATTTCCTGTGCCACCGGACAGCCCGGCGATGTGAGCGTCATTTTCACTTCGATATCTGTTGTTTTGCCATCATCTAAGAATATTATCTCATAAATCAGCCCAAGCTCATAGATATTGACAGGAATTTCAGGATCATAAATTTCCATCAAAGCCTGTCTGACAGATGGCCATAGAGCGTGATCTCTATCCACCTTAACATGTTCGGGATCGGTTAAAGACTCATCCTCGATAGAAGGTGCAGGGGGTGGCGGCACCTGATTCTTTAAACCTTTCTCTTCACTGTCATCTCTTTTTGCTTCTGCCATAGTCACCATTATACCAACATTTCTTTCGCTTTGATAAGCCCATCATATAATTGATCTATATCGGATTTGTTCGAATACAAGCCAAGTGATGCGCGAATTGTACCTTCTATACCATATCTTTTCCACAATGGCATACAGCAATGATGCCCTGTACGTACGGCAACGCCGCATTGATCAAGGATCATCGCAACATCGCTAATATGCATGCCATCCATGGTAAAACTCATAATTCCGGCTTTGTCCGGCGCGGTGCCGTATAGTTTAAGCCCATCAATGCTTAAAAGCTTTTCGGTGCCGTAGGCGAACAATTCCTGTTCATGTGTAGCGATATTATCCATGCCGATCGACTGTACGTACTCAACCGCAACGCCAAGACCGATCACCTCTGTAATGGCCGGGGTTCCGGCCTCGAAACGATATGGCGGTTCTTTGTAAGTTGTATGATCGAATGTGACATGCTCAATCATATCGCCGCCCCCCTGATAGGGCGGCATTGTCTCAAGCACATCATATTTTCCGTACAAAACACCAATGCCGCTAGGGCCATAGAGCTTATGTCCCGTAAACACATAAAAATCCGCATCAAGCTCAGTGACATTGACGGTTCCATGAACAACAGCCTGAGATCCATCGACCAGAATTTTAATGTCAGGATAAAAATCACGCGCTAATGTTATTATCTTTTTTGCATTGTTGATCGTCCCCAATGCGTTTGAAATATGCACAAAGGACAGAAATTTTGTTTTCTGCGTGAGCAATGTTTGAAACGCTTCCAGATCAAGGGTTCCATTATCAAGAACAGGAATGATTTTAATCACAATACCGATTTGATCACGTAGCAATTGCCAGGGAACGATATTCGCATGGTGTTCCATTTCCGAGATAATAATCTCATCACCTTCAGATAAATGCGCCCTGCCCCAGCTTTGCGCGACTAAATTGATGCTTTCGGTTGTATTTCGGGTGAAGATGATCTCTTTTTCGTTCGAAGCGCCTATAAATTTTGCGATTTTGGCACGTACAGCCTCAAAATCAGCCGTTAAATCCTGAGAAATAGCATATAATCCGCGATGAATATTCGCATAACCGTTTGATTGTACGTTATTCATGACATCAATAACCGCTTGCGGTTTTTGTGCGCTTGCGCCCGTGTCAAGAAACGCAAGAGGTTTGCCATTCATTTGTGTTTGAAGAACCGGAAAATCGTCACGGTATTTTGAAATATTGGTCATGGTTATGCCTTTAGGGCAGTTTCCAGCCATTTGTTTGTAATTTCAAGAATTTCTTCCTGGATACTTTCGCTCTCAACCTTATCCACAACCTCATCCACAAAAGCCTGTACAAGCAGAAAACGCGCCTGCGCCTCGCTCAAACCGCGCTGACGGAGATAAAATAAAGGCTCTTCATCCAATTGCCCAGTCGTGGCACCGTGCGAGCATTTTACATCATCGGCATAAATCTCTAGCTCGGGTTTTGTGTCCATTTCCGCATCAGGCGATAAAAGCAACGCGTTGGAAAGCTGATACCCATCCGTTTTTTGTGCGATTTGGTGTACGTGTACTTTACCCTGAAACACACCATGCGCCTTATCATTTAAAAGCGTACGGTAGAATTGATTTGAAACACAATTGGGTGCCTGATGCTCAATCAGAATTGTCGTATCGCCATGCTGTGATCCACTTAACAGGTTCACGCCATTGAACGACACCTCAGCCCCCTGCCCCTGAATTTCGGCGTGAATCTCATGGCGGGTTAATTTGCCGCCCATATTCAGGCTAAAACCGTTATAAACCGCATCACGCGCCGCGGTAATATGCACCAAGTTTGTTTGAACGGCATCATCACTATCCTGATTAATGCGGATATGATGCAGCTTTGCATTTTGACCAATGGTAATCTCACTGATCATATTCTTCCAATACGCGCCCTCGCCGGATTGGCGTTCAATAACCGTTAGCTCAGCGTTTTCTTCTATAGTGATTTTCAAATGCGGTTGTGTGTGCTCATTATCCCCTGCTGTAAACACAATTTCCTCAGGCTTTTTCCCGATTTGTCCACTGGTTTTGTGGATAACCACCTCTTGCGGCGCATCAGCAAGCACAAGGTTTGCGGGCAAAGCGCGCGGAAGATTGGTGAATTTCCACTCTTCAACTTTTGGTGTTGGGAGATTATTGATTTGAAGTGCTTCTGGCATTTACGCGGCCTCTCCAACAAATTCAGCATAGCCTTTTTTCTCAAGCTCCAACGCAAGCTCAGGGCCGCCGCTTTTGATGATTTGACCATTTGCTAGAATATGCACAACATCCGGCTTAATGTAATCCAGCAAGCGCTGATAATGCGTGATAATCAGGAATGAACGCTTAGGATCGCGTAAAGCATTCACGCCATCGGCAACAACTTTCAACGCATCAATATCAAGACCGGAATCCGTTTCATCCAGAACACAGAATTTTGGCTCTAACATTGCCATCTGCAGAACTTCATTGCGCTTTTTCTCACCGCCGGAAAAGCCAACATTGACTGCACGCTTCATCATATCATCCTTAATGCCAAGCTCTGCGCATTTCGCTTTCATCAGCTTTAAAAGTGCAAGCGCGTCTAGCTCATCTTCGCCGCGTTGCTTGCGGATTGCATTGATTGAGGTTTTCAGAAAGGTGGACATATTCACACCGGGAATTTCAACCGGGTATTGAAACGCCAGAAACAAACCGGCTGCTGCACGCTCTTCGGGGTCAAGCTCAAGGAGGTCTTCACCGTCCAGCTTAACAGAACCGCCTGTCACTTCGTAATCTTCCCGCCCAGCCAGAACGTACGATAAAGTCGATTTCCCGCTTCCATTTGGCCCCATAATCGCATGCACTTCTCCTTCGGGGATATCAAGTGAAAGCCCTTTAAGGATTTCAATACTTGTTTCACCATCTTTGGCATCATCGGTTTCAACATTTGCTTTTAAGTCTTTAATTGTGATCATTATCCGACACTTCCTTCCAAACTAATTCCAACTAATTTTTGTGCCTCAACGGCAAATTCCATGGGCAGTTCCTGCATCACCTCACGGGCGAATCCATTAACAATAAGCGCAATCGCCTCTTCTTCGGACAGGCCGCGCTGCATACAATAAAAAAGCTGATCCTCACCGATTTTGGAGGTTGTGGCCTCATGCTCCAGACTGGCTGATTTATTCTTGCTTTCGATATATGGAACAGTATGTGCGCCGCATTGATCACCAATCAAAAGCGAGTCACAAACTGTGAAATTCCGCGCCCCTTCCGCGCCCGCATTGATTTTCACCTGCCCCCTGTACGTGTTATTCGATTTTCCGGCACTAATGCCTTTTGAGATAATGCGAGATTTTGTATTCTTTCCGATATGGATCATTTTAGTGCCCGTATCGGCTTGCTGGCGGCCATTGGTAATCGCAACGGAGTAAAACTCGCCTTGAGAATTATCGCCCTTTAAAATACAAGATGGGTATTTCCATGTAATGGCTGATCCGGTTTCAACCTGTGTCCAGCTAATTTTGGAATTACGCCCTTCGCAAATGCCGCGCTTAGTCACGAAATTATAAATCCCGCCTTTACCGGTCTCAAAATCACCGGGATACCAGTTCTGCACGGTCGAATATTTTATTTCCGCATCATCCAGTGCAATCAATTCAACAATTGCCGCATGCAGCTGGTTCTCATCGCGCATGGGCGCTGTACACCCCTCAAGATAAGACACGTACGACCCTTTATCGGCGATGATAAGCGTACGCTCGAATTGCCCGGTGTTCAGCTCATTAATACGAAAATATGTGGATAGCTCCATCGGGCAACGGACGCCTTCGGGGATATAGACAAATGATCCATCCGTGAAAACGGCAGAATTCAGGCATGCATGCTTGTTATCGCCGGGCGGGACAACGGAACCCATGTATTTTTTCACAAGTTCGGGATGCTCCTGAATGGCTTCGGAGATTGAGCAGAAAATCACCCCGGCTTCTCTCAGCTTTTCCTTAAATGTCGTTGCGACAGAAACAGAATCGAAAACCGCATCAACGGCAACGGGTGTACGCTCCTGCACACCTGCAAGAATTTCCTGTTCACGCAATGGAATGCCAAGCTTTTCGTATGTCTCGAGAAGCGCTGGATCAACATCATCAATGGTTTTGGGGCCATCGGCTAAATCCTTTGGCGCGGCGTAATAATATGAGTCCTGATAATCAATCGGCTCAATATCGAGTTTTGCCCATTCCGGCTCCGGCATTTCCAGCCATTGACGGTAAGCTTTCAAGCGCTTTTCCAGCATCCATTCCGGCTCATTCTTTTTTGCAGAAATAAAGCGCACAATGTCCTCAGAAAGCCCCTTTGGCGCTTTTTCTGTTTCAATATCGGTAACGAAGCCGGCTTCGTACTTCCCGGCTAATGCTTCGACTTGATCAATGGTTTCCTGTTGTATTTCGCTCATATCATCCTCTTGGAGATAGATATGTCACTCTATGCATTGAAATTCAAGGCTATTCGGTGAATTTATTTGAAGAGGACAGCGACGAGGATTGCGATGGTCATCGTTAGCATCAAACCGACCAGCCATTTGGTTTGCGCATCGATTTTTATATTTTGATTATCAATTTTTTGATCCAGACGCTCTATCACCGCATCAATCTTGGCTGTCAGGAATTGCGTCTGTTCATGGAATGCCTTTTCAATGCGGCGTTCCGTATCAATATCCTCACGGGACACCCAATCTTTGGTCGCCAATTCACTTTTTGGCAAAGTTGCTTCTGTCGAATCACTCATATAACCATGATATTCCTGTTTTGTTCTTTTTGCAAGTGCTGTTTCTGATATTTTTTATTGACATAGTTTAATTTACCATCTATAAATATTTAAACTTTTAACAATTAGGAGAATAAAATGACAAAAAAAATTGGATACAATCAGAGTGCATTATTTAATAAAAGTAGCGGCTTGGACATTGAGCAGGCTTGCGATTTAGTAGATAAAATTATCCCTGCCGTAGATGAGACATTATCGGGTTTGGGCTTAATAGGTGGTAATTTGATTGATAGCGATAGTGGTGACACATGGTCACACGATGTCGATCATGAGGCTGAGGAGCGCTTGACGAGTGAAGAAATCGAATCCGCGCGCGCAGTATTTGCGCAAGCCTTGAACAATATTGATCCAAAACTTGGCGCGACTGTTGATACAAGCAACGGCGCTATGTTTATCATTACATATGGTAACGATGAGGGGCCAAGCTAACCTATTTCACCGCACGAAACTCAATCCCCTCGCCTTTATCCTGACCATCCTGAAGATGCCAGGCATTGCGGGCGAGGAAAACCGGATCATCGTCATGATCATTGGCGATGGAAGAGCGGTTATTATCGATAAAGCGCTTGAGCGCTGCCGGATCGTCACTATAAAGCCAGCGTGCCGTATAAAGCTCGGTGGCTTCGAATTTAACCGGGATTTCATATTCATTGCGAATACGATCACGCAGCACATCAAATTGCAGCGCACCGACAACGCCAACCACCCAATCCGCGCCCATAATCGGTTTAAAAACACGCGCTGCGCCTTCTTCGGCAAGCTGCTCTAGCGCTTTGCCGAGATGCTTGGCTTTTAGGGGGTCTTCGGGGCGTGCCTTTTGCATTAATTCCGGCGCGAAACTCGGGATATCGGAGAAGACTAAATCCTCGCCTTCCGTGAGAGCATCCCCAATGCGCAAGCCGCCATAATTGGGTAAACCGATAATATCACCCGGAAAGGCTTCCTCGGCCATTTCACGATCTTGCGCCAGGAAAAGCTGCGGTGAGTGGATGATTTGCGTTTTTTGCGTGCGCACATGCTTGAGCTTCATCCCGCGTTTAAACTTCCCGGAACAAATCCGCGCAAAGGCCATACGGTCGCGGTGTTTTGGATCCATATTGGCTTGTATTTTAAAGACAAAGGCCGAGACCTTATTCTCATCCGGCGCGATCATCCGGTTTGCGGTTTTTTGCGGGCGCGGCGGCGGGGCATATAGCCCGATCCCGCCGAGCATTTCACGCACCCCGAAATTATTCACGGCTGAGCCGAAAAAGACGGGCGTTTGGGTGCCTTCCAGATATTTATTCTGATCAAAAGCCGGGCATAGGCCACGCACCATCTCTACATCTTCGCGGAGCTTTTCCGCTTCATGCGGCTCTAACAGCTCATCGAGCTTTGGATCATCAAGCCCAGCGCATTCAATCCCTTCCTCCAGGCTTTCTCCCTTTGTGCGGGCAAAGAGAATGAGCTTATCATTCATCAAATCATAACAGCCCTTAAAATCGCGTCCCATGCCGATGGGCCAGCTTGCAGGCGTTACATCGAGCGCGAGCTTTTGCTCAATCTCATCAAGCAAGTCAAACGGGTCTTGGCCGTCACGGTCAAGCTTGTTGATAAAGGTGATAATCGGCATATCGCGCAGGCGGCACACTTCGAAAAGTTTTTGGGTTTGTGTCTCTATGCCTTTGGCGCAGTCAAGCACCATAATCGCGCTATCGACGGCGGTCAGAACGCGGTACGTATCCTCAGAAAAATCCTCGTGCCCCGGCGTATCGAGGAGATTATAGGTAATGCCGCCATTTTCAAACGTCATCACCGATGAGGCAACAGAAATCCCGCGTTCTTGTTCCACCTTCATCCAGTCGGAACGGGCGCGCCTGCGATCGCCTTTGGCTTTGACCGCACCGGCAAGTTCAATCGCGCCGCCGAATAGCAGAAGTTTTTCGGTCAACGTTGTTTTACCCGCATCAGGGTGCGAGATAATGGCGAATGTTCTGCGTTTTTTGATGGTATCGGACAGGCTCATAACTTTCCCCCCTCGTCATCCCCGACCTGATCGGGGATCTGGCACTTTAGATACTTGTGGAAATCGGGATATAACATAGATTTTACTCTTCAAACGGATTGCGCATCTCACTGTCTTCGATTTCAATCACCCAGAGATCAGGATCACGAGATATCGCACGCTGAATATAGTCATCAGCGTCAGATTCGTCCACTATTTCTTCTTTCAGCGCCGCTGCCCATGTCATTTGATCGGTTGTGAAGTCTCGCTCTTGAATGATGAGTTTAACTTTGCCGTGCAAGCTATTGATTTTAAGCATGACTATGCCGGAACTATGATTGCCTTTCTGGATAAAATGATAAAATCTTGCATCTTGCGTGAGGTTTTTCAAATGCGCATCGACGTATAGCGCTGTTGGTAAGCGGTCTGACATTGTGACTTATTGAACGCGGTTTTCATTCACCCAACGTTCAACCGTTAAATGCGCATTGAGCTTACTATCTTCCGGATGGTGAAAGCGGTAAACGCGCTGCGCAGCAGCAAGTGCGATATGCTCCGGCTCATCACTGCTCATACATTTGTAAGTCCGCATCACGGCCTTATAACATTTGCAGTCTTCAGCCTGTTTCACGCCTTCCATCACAGGAATATTACACGGCATTATTTGTCCTTTTTGAGTTTTTTGCCGTAGAGTTCCAAGCGGTGATCAACGAGCTCATAGCCGAGATCCTGGGCAATTTTTACCTTAAGTTTTTCTAATTCTTCATTTTGAAACTCCACAACCTTTCCTGTTTCCAAATCAACAAGATGGTGATGGTGATCCCAATTCACCTCATAGCGTGAATATCCTTCCTGAAACTCGTGACGAATGACAAGATCAAGCTCATCCAAAAGGCTCAAAGTACGGTAAACAGTTGCAATAGATATAGATTTATCAACTTTTTTGGCACGCTCATAGACATCTTCGACCGATGGATGATCATCTGATTTGTCTAATACTTTTAAAATCGTACGGCGCTGCCCCGTCATTTTTAAACCCGCCTCAGTACATTTGCTCTCTAAATCTGACATGTTGATATCCTGTGTTCTTTGAAATAAATTTATAATATAATCATATTTATGATTGCGCAAAATCTTTATTATCCTGGCCAAGAATTTAAAACTCAGAATTATCCATTTGTTTGCAAAATACGCGATGACGGAAGCCTAAAACGAACAATCGTACCTTTTCCCTGCTGAGATTCTAATAAAATTGTCCCGCCATGAAGTTCAATCATAGCCTTTGCTAAAGGCAATCCCAAACCTGTCCCTTGCTGGCCTGTGTTCTCCACTTTATCAGTTACCTGGCCAAAAGGCTCCATGGCCTGTTCAAGTTTTTCTTCAGGAATTCCAATACCTTCATCTTTTACGGTAACCTGCATAGCATTGTCGACCATTTCTGCTTTAACATAGATGCCACCACCTGTATTTGAGAACTTAACTGCATTTGTGATCAGATTAATAAGCACCTGACGAATCAAGCGCTGGTCTGCAAAAATATATGGCAAACTCTTTGGCATATCTTTATACACACCAAGGCCTTTACTAAAAATTCTGGATTCCATCATACGCAGGACTGATCTTATTAATTCAGCCATGCAAACCTCTGCTTCATCAAGCTCAATACGCCCGGCCTCTATTTTAGACATATCAAGAACCTCGTTAATAATCTCAAGCAAATGCCCCGCACTTGTATAAACATCACTAATGTACTCTTGATATTTATCATTACCAAGAGGACCAAATGTTTCATTGATCATAAGCTCAGAAAACCCAAGAATTGCGTTCATCGGCGTTCTTAATTCATGAGACATATTTGCCAAAAACGCTGACTTTGCACGACTGGCTGTATCAGCTTGCTCCTTAGCAAAACGAAGCGATATTTCCATTTGCTTTCTTAAAGTTATGTCCATTACTGTGGTGACCAAAAAACGGCGTTTTTGACTAAGCTCAATTGTAGCACCCGTGTAAAGCGCATTTGCAATAGAACCATCTTTTCTAATTAATTTCATTTCACCAGACGACCGTGCACCCTTGGAAATAAATTCATCATGATTTCTATTAGCATCTTCGCGCTCATCTGGCGTTATAAACTCTACGATATTCGCATTTATCAATTCTTCGCGTTTCCAACCATATGTTCGAACAAAGCTATCATTTACTCTTACAATTTTGCGATTATGATCACTAACGATAATGCCAACCTCACTCACTTCAAAAATTGATGTCAGTAAAGAAATAGCATCATCGCGTTCACGCTGAAGAATAGATTGATCTGAAACATCCAGATGCCCAACTATGTCTAAATATTTTACCTCTCCATGATCATCTAATACAGGACTAATATAAAATCCATAAACACGCATGCCTCCCGGCATCCCTGGAAGTGTCTGGATAGTAACAGACCTTTTTTTTTCAAGACATACTTCGAATGATTGTTCAAAGTGAATTACACCCTCACCACTGATGGCATCATAAATATTTTTGTTAATCACCTGTTCATAGTTTAAATTGAGGTATCTAAGAGCCATTTTATTAATGTCATGGAATATATATTCATGATTTTTATCAACCTTAATAATAAAGCGCGGAATTGGCATATCTTGAAAAAGCTGCCTGTAATGATCATTATTTGTATCAATTGTATCAATCATATAATTACAATCTCGCTCTGGGATCATGAAACCCTAGCTATTTTTGATATATCTTTGAAGGGGACTTAATTCAAAATACTCAAGAACAGAATCCTCAGTTTTATCTGCTGCCTCAAAGTCTTTTTTCATATTGTTTATCAGTTCGTCAATATCGTCATAAGGCAACGGCTCAGAAATACAACATGATAATGAAATCATCTTGGAATCAAGCGAGCTTGATGCAAAATTGTATATATCAGCTTCCAAAAGCTCTTTTAAACGCTCCAACGCACGAATTCCACCAGTAATATCTGCTTGTTTTAGAGAAAGTATAAATTCACCTTCACCTACCCTGTAAGCATCATCAAAAGAACGGATGGACTTTTTAATAAGCCTTGATAGATGCTTAATGTATTCAGACGCTTTTTTTCCTTCCTCCTCAACAATTTTATCAAAATGATCCACTTTCACGAGAGCTAGAGAAAAAGGTTTACCCTGTCTTGCCAAACGCTCCATTTCACGATTCATATCTGCTAACAAAACTGCTTTTCTGCGCAACCCGGTCTCAGCGTCAATTCCCTTTTCATCTAAAATCAGTTCTCTTTCAATACGCTGGATTATATCCATGAACTTTTCGAAAAGTTTGCTAAATTTATCGTAGCTATCCTGACTTATGCTTTTACTTGTTTTTATACAATCACCGAGAAGCTTATCAGAAAGCTTTGTTAAACGCTGATGTCTTGCATGGAGTGTTAATAGTAAATCTTGATTAGTATCACTATTCTCTATCGCCTCTTGATACCAGCGCGTATAACTTGATGGCTGTTCGAGGCCTAAGCCATCATTTTGCTCCTGATTAAATAATAGACATTGCGTTAATCGAAAAAACCAACTCAGATAATGCGATTTAATTTCTATTAAATCTTTCAATTGACTATTTAATTCATAATCTATGGCCATGCTTTTATCCTGAAACCTTAAAACTATTCAAATATTATAGTATCGTATAATGGTTTCGTATGGAATTCGTTAATATTAGCTTGTGCTCCACTCTTTTTCCAGCTGGTCTAAGCTTCCGTTTTTAATTGCATCACGAACCTCCCGCATAAGCCTGTTAATCAAGGCTACATTATGCTGTGCTAATATTTGCATCCCCAGAATTTCACCTGACTTAATCAAATGGTGAATATAAGCTTTTGAAAAATTAGTTGAGGCCGAAATACCGTTTTCTGCATCAAGCGGCGTATTATCTTCCCGATATTTTGCATTTTTAAGGTTGATCGTCTCGCCCGGAACCCCTTTCATAAAAGCCGTTCCATGGCGTGCGAGGCGGGTTGGGATCACGCAATCAAATGTATCCACCCCTAGCCTGACAAAGGTAAAAATATCTTTTATTTTGCCGATTCCAAGGAAATGCACAGGGCGTTCAGGGTGTGCATATGGCAAGCTTTCGTTCACCACATTATACATCTCTTCATCAGAGCCACCGAGACACCCACCAACAGCCGTTCCGAAAAAGTCTCTATCTTTCGTGTATTCCGCCGAGTATTGACGAAGCTCTGGATAAACCCCACCTTGAATAATTCCATAGACCGCTTGCACGCCTGTATGGGTACGCTCAAACTCAGCAAGTGATCGATCACCCCATCTGATACTCATCTCCATTGAGCGCGCCGTATAGTCTCTATCAACATGATAGGGTGTACATTCATCAAATTGCATCAATAAATCAGCTCCTAGTTTGCGCTGAATTTCCATCGCGCTTTCAGGGGTTAAATGAATTTTACGGCCATCAATATAGGATCGAAACGTACACCCCTCTTCTGTGATACCAAGCAGGCTCTTATTGTCATGTTTTCCGCTGTTTTTACCCTTAATTTCATTAGCCATTGTCCCCTCACCCAATGAGAAAACCTGAAATCCTCCGCTATCGGTAAGCATGGGGCCATTCCATTGCATAAATTGATGCAATCCACCCATTTTTTCGATTAAACCTGCACCGGGTTGAAGCATGAGATGATATGTATTTGCGAGGATAATGTCTGTTCTCGCTTCAGTCATCTGCGCGGGCGACAAAGCTTTTATCGCTGCTTTGGTACCGCAAAAAATATAGTTCGGGGTTTCTATTTCACCATGCGGTGTCTCCAAAACACCAATACGCGCACGTGATTTTGGATCAGTATGCTTTATATCAAATGAAAAATTGGGATAGTTTATCAACGATTAACTGCCGAAAAAGTTAATTGCAACCAACACGCCAAATAAAACGAGAGCAATAGATCCCGTCCATATTTTTAAATCACGTTTTGCAATTTCTATGTCTGATTTCATTGCTATAGCAATTTTCTCAACATCGAATCTTGTAGCAACCTTATCTTTCAATGCCGCATCTAAAGCTTCAGCGTGAGCAACAGCCTGATCTTTTGCTACACCCGAAGCACGCAGTTTTTCTATATATTCGAATTTATCAAACGTAATTTCCATGATTACATTATATGATACCTAGATGCAAAAAGCCAAGATTTAAGCCGCTTTTTCAGCCAGCTTCTTCTCGACAGCAGCCTTAACCGGACGAAGCTTTTTATCCAGCTTTGTTTTTGCAGTTCCAGTCAAAAACGCATCCAAGCCACCCTTGTGCTCAACAGTTCTAAGACCAGCAGCAGATGCACGCACCTTCACCCAGCGCCCAAGCGCAACGCTAAAAAGGCTTGTATCCTGTACGTTTGGTAAGAAACGACGGCGTGTTTTGTTTTGGGCGTGGGAAACATTATTTCCAGCCATCACAGATTTTCCAGTAATTTGACAACGGCGACTCATGGCGCACTCCTCTTACGTTTAGTTATCCTTATAATCGGCGAAAGATAATGCAATAGGACTACAGAAGTCAAGTATTTAAAATGCCCGACCAGACATACATACCAAGCAAAACAGCAATAAACAAAATATGAGCTATGATGTTGATGTAAAGTGCACGCTTTAAATGCTTGTGATCGTTCTTTGCCGTTGCGGCGTCCGGCCCAACCCATGCATTTTTAATGGCATCGCCATTGAAATCCTGCGCAGGGCCGCCAAGGCTGACATTCAGGCTCCACGCTAATGCCGATAAAGCAAAGCCCCCTTGCGCATAAGAGGCACGATTCTTATGCCCAAACCACGCTGTAATGCCTTTATGAAGCTTTGCGGTGGGGGTAAACAGGCTCGCCAAAGTGATAAGAATTCCCGATAAAAGCGAGGGAAAAAACCCCAATAATTTTTCTAAGGCAATCGGCGTGCCTCCGAATCCCTTTGTTGTGCCGTTCTTGCCAAAGCGCCAGCTTAACGCCGCTAAAGCCGTATACAGGCCACTGCCCACGAATCCGGCAATCAAAAACCATAAAACCGGTGCAACTAAATTTTTGTCAAAACTACGGGCTGAAAAATTCATACCCATACGAACAATCCCAAAATTGTCTGCTACATTAAGATTCGTTCGCGTTGACCGCGCAATACCGCGATAGCTCCCTTTCGTATCCTTATTGCCATCCATGGCAAAATAGAGCTGCAAAAGTACGAACCACACGGTTCCAGTGCTTAAAAACAAAGACAAAAGAATAATCGAGACAGCGCCGCCCATAGACTGGCCTGCAATCACTGCCTCAAAAGTTTTTCCAACAAAAGACATCAGAAACAAAACAAGCATGGAGATAAAAAAACCGCGAAACACAAGATCAGCATGCGAACGGTTTGGCTTATCCAGCTTATCGCCAACCTTGCCAAATAAACGATCTATGACTTGCCAAAAAAGCGGATTCGCATTCCCCGCTATTGGCCCCGTGATCATGCCTATAACAGCAGATAAAATAATCGCAGCAACTGCAATAGGTATACGCTCAGGATCGAATAAATTGGCATGCCCCCATGCATACATTTGTGTTATAAAGTCAATCATAATTCTAAATATTACTGTGCAACTGCACAAAAGCTTTGTTCTTCTCTATATAGAACTATATTATTAAAGTGGTTTAAATAGAAAAGGGGATTTTAACCAGCTATGCTTTACCATCTTTATGACTTTCAGCACCTCGCCATGACTCCTGTTCGCCTTCAGGCAGAGCTGATCCGATCAGTCTTCCAAAGCCCCTTTAATCCTCTATCATACACACAAGCAGGCAGAACTATAAGCGCAAGCGCAGAGATGCTCGAGCGTGTAACACGCCGCTTTGCACGCCCGGAATTTCGATTGCATGAAACAATTATTGACGGCAAGCCAGTCGCTGTCGAAGAAAACATCATTGTTCAAAAACCGTTTTGTCAGCTTTTAAATTTCAAAAGAGATTGCAAACGCAATGATCCGACTGTTCTCGTTGTCTCTCCAATGTCCGGGCATTATGCAACATTGCTACGAGGTACAGTGCAAGCGCTTTTGCCGCATCACAATGTTTACATCACCGACTGGGAAGATGCTCGGCAAGTGCCTCTCAAGGATGGTGAATTTAACCTTGATACCTATGTTACCTATATTCGTGAGTTTCTGAGCTTATTAGGACCCGATACACATGTGATTGGTGTCTGCCAGCCTGCTGTTCCTGTATTAGCAGCTGTAGCACTCATGGCATCAGAAAACGACCCTAATCAGCCACGCTCAATGGTTTTAATGGGCGGGCCGATTGATACGCGTATTTCCAAAACGACAGTGACAGAGCTTGCCGAAACCCGCCCTCTCAAATGGTTTGAAAACTCTGTCGTTATGGAAGTACCATTTTACTATCCCGGTGCGCATCGCCGCGTTTATCCCGGATTCTTACAACTTGGCGGCTTTATGTCGATGAATTTGGACAAACATGTTGGCTCACATCTGAATTTCTACAAACATCTCATTCAAGGCGATGGCGATACGGCAGAAAAGCACCGTATATTTTACAACGAATATTTATCGGTTATGGATATTCCAGCGGAATTTTACCTGCAAACCGTTGAAACGGTCTTCCAAAAACACTCCCTGCCCCGCGGCCTCATGAAATGGCGCGATCCTCTTTCGGGTGAATTGATTGATGTCCGCACACAAGACATCCGTAAAACAGCGCTTTTGACGGTTGAAGGCGAGATGGACGATATTTCAGCACGCGGCCAAACAACCGCGGCACATGAAATCTGCTACTCTATCCCGCAAGCAAAGCAGTTTCACCATTTTCAGCTAGGCTGTGGACATTACGGTATCTTCAATGGTCGTCGCTGGAGAGAGCAAATCATGCCGCGCTTGCGTCACTTTTTCCGCGCCCATGATCGTAAACGTGACCCTGTCCCGAAAAAAGACCTTGCGCTGATACCTGATGCAGCACCAGAAAAGTACAATCGCGACCAACACGGAATTGCCGCCATTCGCCGCTGGCTTCGTGACAACCGCAGCGAGTTTTTCCGCGAGACGGTGGATTAATTTATAATCTTCCTTATGCGTTTCCCTCCCCACATCGAAATCAAACATAGTCAGCGCGCCCGGCGTGTCGCACTTAGGCTCGACCCCATTGAGCGCGTCTTTCATCTGGTTGTGCCCAAAGGGATGAGCATGCGCCGTGCACACGCTTTTGCGGAAGGGCAGGAAAGCTGGATGCAGGAAAAACTCGCCGCGCTGCCCCCCAAAATTGCTTTTGAAGATGGCGCGGTTATTCCTGTTTTGGGTGTACGTACACAAATTAAAATTCACCGTGAATCGCACCTTAAAAGTACCAAAATCCTGTTTGAAGACGGCATTTTACATGTCCGTACAAATAAAAACGATCCTTCCTCGCGGATCACGCGGTTTTTAAAATCATTTGTGAAGGAAGAGCTGGAGATTTTGGCGTATCAAAAAGCTGTCAAAATTGCTAAAAACATAGAAAGCATTTCAGTGCGCGATACAAAAAGCCGATGGGGAAGCTGTTCCTGTGATGGAAAACTCTCATTTTCCTGGCGGCTCGTTTTTGCACCACCAGAAGCCTTTGATTACGTCGTCGCGCACGAAGTTGCACATCTGGAACACCTCAACCACTCAAAAGAATTCTGGAATTTATGCCGCCAGCTCTCTGATAATTTTGATGAAGGAAAATATTGGATGCATAACCATGGATCAGAACTTATGCGATATGGGTAAAATCCAAAGCACCCAACCTACTGTCATTCCAAAGCGCCCACCCCCGCGTCATTCCGAAGCGCAGCTGAGGAATCTCCTTGATTGTTTTGAGATTTCTCGGCTATGCCTCGAAATGACATCAATGTGCAATATAATCCAAAGCCCCTTGCAAGATTACCTGCGCAGCGAGCTTATCAATCAAGCCGGAAGCCTTTGCATTTGCTTTTATTTTCCGCTTTTCCACGTATTTGTCCATAGACCCTTCCACCGAAACTGTGGATAAACGCTCATCCCATAGCGCAACCCATATCCCCCGCTTGTCATTCCGAAGCGCAGCTGAGGAATCTCCATGATTGTCCAGGGTTTTCTCCATCTCCATACAAAAATCGCGAATACTTTGCGCACGGCGGCCTTCCGTTCCATCCATATTCACCGGCAATCCCACAACAAATCCACCCACCTCATAGTCCTGAATAATGTCCCCCAAAAGCACCATATCTTTTGAGAATTTTGTTCTTTTAATCGTCTCAAGCGGCGTTGCAATTGTCTGATCCGGGTTGCTCAACGCAAGGCCAATTGTCTTTTTCCCGACATCAAGGCCTAAAAGCGCCTGATTAACAGGACGCGTTTCCAACATATCTTTCAAGTGATCAATCATCGCTCTCAATTAACCATCAAGACGCAAACCCCTCCAAGCTTTATTTATAAAATCTTGTAAAATCACTTTGTGTCTTTGTGTCTTTGGGGTTAAAAGTATCTCTCGAAAAGGATTTTAAAAATATGGATAAACAAACCGTTATGAAAGTTGCGCGGCTTGCGCGGATTGAAACAACCGAAGAAGAAGCTGAAAAGCTTGTGCCTCAACTCGGCAATATCATTGGCTGGATTGAGCAGCTTTCAGATGTGAATACAGACAACGTTGAGCCATTGGCGAATGTCGGGGACATCACATTGCCACTAAGGGAAGATCAGGTTTCCGATGGTGACTGTGCCGAGAAGGTTCTCGCGAACGCACCGGAGGAAACGCAAGGCTTTTTTGTTGTGCCAAAAGTCGTGGAGCAAGAAGGATAATACTATGACTGAACTTACAAATCTGACAATCGCAGAGGCCTTGAAAGGCCTTGAGGGCAAAGACTTTACATCCGTTGAATTAACTGAGGCGCATATCAATGCAGGCCAAGAGGCAAAGGGGCTGAATGCCTATATCACAGAAACCCCGGAAATCGCATTAGAGCAGGCAAAAGCCTCAGATGCGCGGCGGGCACAAGGTAATGCTGGCGCTCTGGATGGAATACCGCTTGCGATTAAGGATTTATTTTGTACAAACGGTACACAAACAACGGCGGCATCTCATATTCTGGAAGGATTTATCCCGCAATATGAATCTACAGTCACAGCCAATCTATTCAAGGATGGAGCAGTCATGCTCGGCAAGGCCAATCTTGATGAGTTTGCCATGGGCTCTGCCAATACAACAAGCTATTACGGTCATGCTATCAATCCATGGACGCGCGGTGACGGCAAGGATTTAGTACCGGGAGGCTCTTCCGGCGGGTCTGCAGCAGCAGTGGCGGCACGGATCGCCATGGGCGCAACAGGTACAGATACGGGCGGCTCCATTCGCCAACCTGCTTCATTTTGCGGAATTGCGGGGATCAAGCCAACCTATGGGCGCTGTTCGCGTTGGGGGACAATCGCTTTTGCATCCTCCCTTGATCAGGCTGGAACATTCGCCAGAACCGTTGAAGATAACGCGCTTTTACTGCAATCTATGGCTGGACATGATCCGATGGATTCCACATCTGCAAAACTGGATGTTCCTGATTTTGCGGCTGCACTGACCGGCGATATCAAAGGCCTTAAAATAGGTATTCCAAAAGAATATCGCGTTGACGACATGCCATCCGAAATAGAAGCGCTGTGGGAGAACGGCATTGCAATGCTCAGGGATGCCGGTGCAGAGCCTGTAGATATTTCTTTGCCGCATACAAAATATGCATTGCCGACCTACTATATTATCGCTCCTGCGGAATGCTCCTCTAACCTCGCCCGTTATGACGGCGTGCGCTACGGACAGCGTGTGAGTAGCGACGATCTCACAGAAATGTACGAAAAAACCCGCGCACAAGGGTTTGGCGATGAGGTTAAGCGCCGTATTATGATCGGCACATACGCTCTTTCTGCAGGGTATTATGATGCATATTACATTAAAGCCCAGAAAGTACGCCGTTTAATCGCGCAAGACTTCGATCAAGCCTATCAGAATTGCGATGTGATTTTGACACCGACTGCCCCCTCTGCAGCCTTTGCTGTTGGGGAAAATGAAGATGATCCGATTAAGATGTATCTGAACGATGTATTCACTGTCCCCGCCTCTCTGGCTGGATTGCCAGGAATGAGCATTCCTGCCGGGCTGGATCAAGACGGTTTGCCGCTAGGGCTTCAAATCATCGGCAGAGCCTGGGATGAGGAAACTGTCTTCCGAAGCGCAGGCGTTCTTGAGAGCGCTGTTAATTTTACAGCTGTTCCACAAGGCATTATTCGACAAGCAGCTTAAGCCATGTCATAATTTATTATGCGATTATTCTTGCTCACTATTTTTACCCTCTCCTTTCATTGGAACGCTTATGCACAAAATCCCCCTCCTCCCAAAGCCATTGAACAAATAGAAGAGCTATTGGGCAAAAAAAAGCAAGAAACAACTGAACCGGTTACTCTCAATCAGTTTGCCAATAAACATTTCAATAATTGCTCCAATACCAAACACCCAATTATAATTGGGCAGGATCTATTACGTTTATGCGCCTGTACGCGCGATAGATTTTTAGAGAATATGAGCATCCCACAAATTCGTGCCATGCAGAAAAACGATGATGAAGGGCGCTATCAAAAAAGCCGTATGCTGTTATTTGTTTATGCGCCATGCATTAAATTTCCACTCAACAGGATGATTTCCACTACTTGTATGCGCAATGTTCAGAACAAGTATTTAATGAAAAGCCAATCTGCTACCTGCCAATGCATTGCAGATCGGGTTTCAGAGGCTTCATACAAGCTCATAGGAAAATATATGCAAGGCATTATTAAATTAAAAATGGAGGATAGAGAACCTCTTAATCTTTTAGTTAAAGAAAATCATTTTAATGATTTGATGTTTAATCATACAAAACAATGCTTACGTGAGTTTGAAGGTATTTATTAGCGCTAGACTTCAACTTGCTTCGCGTTTAATTTACTCTTTCTAGGAAAGGATTAGTGATGGCTAAGTTAATACAAGGTGAAACAGGTGAATGGGAGATTGTGATCGGTATGGAGGTTCATGCGCAAGTTATAGCCCATTCCAAACTGTTTTCCGGGGCTTCGACGCAATTTGGCGCAGAACCCAACTCGCAGGTTTCTCTGGTTGATGCCGCAATGCCGGGAATGTTACCTGTTCTCAACAAATATGTTGTAGAGCAAGCTGTTAAAACAGGTTTGGGACTCAACTCTAAAATCAATAATACATCCGTTTTTGCCCGCAAAAACTACTTCTATCCTGATCTGCCACAGGGCTATCAAATCTCCCAATATGATCAGCCTATTGTTGGAGAAGGGAAAATCGAAATTGACCTGCCCGATGGCAGCGTTAAAGAGATTGGCATTACGCGCCTTCATCTTGAGCAGGATGCCGGAAAATCGGTTCATGACCAGCATCCCACTAAATCCTTTGTTGACCTCAATCGTTCAGGGTGTGCCCTGATGGAGATTGTTTCCGAACCCGATATTCGCGGGCCGGAAGAAGCAGCCGCTTATCTCTCCAAACTCCGCATGATTTTGCGCTACCTTGGCACGTGTGACGGGAATATGGATGAAGGCTCCATGCGCGCCGATGTCAATATCTCAGTCCGCAAACACGGAGATGAATACGGCACACGCGCAGAAATCAAAAATGTAAACTCGGTCAAAGCCGTTCAACAAGCCATTGACTTCGAAGTACAACGCCAAATTGAACTCATCGAAGATGGCGGCAAAGTCGTTCAGGAAACGCGCCTCTGGGATCCTAATAAGCAGGAAACACGCTCCATGCGCGGCAAAGAAGATGCGCATGATTACCGCTATTTCCCTGATCCTGATTTATTGCCACTTCATGTTAGCAATGATCAAATTGAAAGCATTCGTAAAACCCTTCCGGAGCTTCCCGATGAGAAAAAGCACCGCTTTATCGATGATTATGGCCTTAGCAACTACGATGCAGGTGTACTCATTGCCGAGCAGGCACGCGCTGATTATTTTGAAACCGTCATTACCGAAGGTGCAAACGATAATGACGCAAAGCTCGTCGCAAACTGGGTGATTAATGAATTGCTCGGCATTTTGAACAAAAATGAAAAAACTCTAACAGAATCCCCTATTTCTGCCGAACAATTATCCGGCCTTATTCAGCTTATCAAGGATGATACAATCTCCGGAAAAATTGCCAAAGACGTCTTCGCGGAAATGTACGAAACCGGCAAAGATGCAGACGCGATCGTAGAAGAAAAAGGCCTTAAACAAGTCACGGATACTGGCGCGATTGAAGCTATCATTGATGAGGTGATTGCCGAAAACCCCGGCCAAGTCGAAGCCTATAAAGGTGGTAAAGATAAGCTCTTTGGCTTCTTTGTTGGACAGGCCATGAAAAAATCCCAAGGCAAGGCCAATCCCGGCATGGTGAACACACTTTTAAAAGAAAAATTAGGGTAACATTATGACACAAAAATTTGAGTACAAAGTCGCTGTTTATCGCGAAGGCATGCTTGGCTCACTCTTCCTCGGTGGTTCAAAAGTTGATCCGATTAAATTCACCGAATTTTTAAACGCCAATGGTGCCGAAGGCTGGGAAGTCATCACAATGGAACGTGAAATTCGCCGTATGCTTTTGTTTTTCAGCCGCGAAGCCTTTGTTTGTATTATGAAGAGGGCTGTTTAACATGCTGGAAAAACTTCACAAACCATTTTTTACAATTTTAGTTGCACTCGTTTGCGGTGTTGCTGCTCTCGTGATCGCAAAAATTTGGGGGATTGAATTGCCCGAAGATTTGTTCTTCAAAATCCTCGCAACGCTTGGCGTACTCATTTTACTTTTTGGATTTCTGATGGTTGCAAATTCTGATTTCGGTGAACATAAAAAACTCAAAGACGATAACTATATAGATTAACAATGCCAGATGGAATTCCGCTTAACGTCACACCTAAATCCCGGCATCGTATCTTTGTCGGGCTTGGCTGGGATCCTAATGAGCTACCATCAATAAAAGATAAAGTCGGCGCGCTCATTGGAACACGCAAAAAACACCACGATCTTGATCTCTCTTGCTATTATTTTAACCGCGACCATGCATGCCTTGGCTATATCAACGCCAATCCGCAGCATAGCTCAAACCCATCTGGAAGCATCTATCATAGTGGTGATAGTGTTGAGGGAATCGGCGATGGTGACGATGAACAAATCTCAGTTGAGCTAAGAAAACTTCCCCCCAATGTTGAGCATCTTATTTTCAAAGCTTCTATTAAAAGCGGTCATCATTTCGATGAAGTTGCCATGCCTGAAATCAGGCTATGCGATGGCTATACAGAGCGTGTTTTTTTGAAACATTCTTTAACCGAGTGTGAAGGCTGTGATGCTTATATTTTTGTTCGTGTCTCACGCGGCAAGGATAAAAATGAATGGTTTATGCACAATATTAACGAATTTACTCGCACTAAAAGCCCTGATTCATGGACAAATTCTCTTGCTAGTTATCTTTAGTATTGAACTATTTAGCAGTAGCTGGTAGTTGATACGACTATGGACACGTGGCCGAGTGGCTGAAGGCGCTCCCCTGCTAAGGGAGTATAGGGTTAATAGCTCTATCGAGGGTTCGAATCCCTCCGTGTCCGCCATTTGCGATTGGTCCATACCGGATACATGGGTTACAGTTTATACCTGAGACATAGGTAACACTATTTCGTTAAATGGATTTTCATCCACCGGTTCGCTTCTGTTTTCATGTTCATCAAAAAACCCAGTATCATATTTCATAAAGCTTACCAACCAGATTTTGTCTTCGACCTCTCTAATACCGACTTTCTGGCCTGCAAAGACGCTTGAGACATTAATTTTGCGTCTGCCGATGCAGATGCGCCCGCATGTTGTGATGGTGACGGTGCGATCATGCAATGGGTAGCTAGAGCAGATCGTATTTAGTTAGAATCGGGATTCCCAAAGTGTAAGAAATAGTA
>CAWUJS010000004.1:0-67124 GCA_963922705.1 uncultured Alphaproteobacteria bacterium
AGCGGGGATCTCATGCTTAAATCGAAGAGATCCCGGCTTTCGCCGGGATGACAGGTGTAGAGGGCATGGCAATTGCATTTGGATTTAACAGCTAGATTTCTGCCTCATTACCGTCATCCCCGCGAAAGCGGCGTAATCGCAAGAAACCCTAAAGCCAACATAATTCGTCATTGCGAGGAGGCAGAGCCGACGAAGCAATCTGGATTGCTTCACTGCGTTCGCAATGACAACAGCGTCATTGCGAGGAAGCCGCAGGTTTGTTCGCATCTATATAGCGGGGATCTCATGCTTAAACCGAAGAGAACCCGGCTTTCGCCGGGATGACATCTGTGGGGTATGGTGTGACAAGAGAGGGAGTGGGATCACTATGGTTTTTACAAGCCATGAGTTCAAATGCAATCGCCATGAACAAGACGCCCATTGAAAATGGCAGGCGCACCAGGACTCGAACCCGGGACCGCTGGATTTGGAATCCAGTGCTCTACCAACTGAGCTATACGCCTAAAATCTTATTTAGAGATAAATATTGGTTTATCTCTACTTGTTCTTAGTAAAATTAGCAAGCTTTCTGACTTGTATAGTCATTCCATTTAAAAATCGGACAAACCTGCAAATCGTCGTTTTCTCAAAATGCTCCTCAAAGTATTGTCTATACGTTGTCGTCCCATTTTGAAAAAGCCGAACGATTTTCGTTGGGTGTCCGATTATAAACTGGAACGACTATAATTTTCAAACTACAAATCCAAACATAATAAAGAACGCTTAACTTGTCTATAGATACAAAAAGCCTACGGTTAATCGTGCAATGAAATGATTGATGTATCCATGCCGGCAAGAACGCCGCTGCTACCTTCCCCCTGTTCCATAGCTGATAATTTTGCCTGGCGTATTTTGATTTTCATCTCTGATGGCTTATCGGAATTAACGATTGCTGTTTCGTCGGATATGAGGCCATTTTGAAACAAAGATAAAAGGCTTTGATCAAATGTGCACATACCGCTGGAAATATTTTGTTCCATAGTCTCTTTTATCTTTGAGATCTTACCTTTTTGTATGAGCTCTCTAACCAGGCCCTGATTGATCATCACTTCAATCGCAGGAACCAGCTTTTTATGCAAACCGATCAATAAGCGTTGCGAGACTATGGCTTTTAAATTCATCGATAAGTTCAGGCGTATTTGATTGACCATATCCTCAGGAAACAGGTTTACAATTCTCTCAATGGCTTGATATGAGTTGTTTGTATGTATGGTCGCCAGGCATAAATGACCCGTTTCACAGATTGCAAGCGCTTGTTCCATCACTTCACGATCACGGATTTCACCCACCAGGATAACATCCGGGCGCTGGCGCAAGGCGTTTTTCATGGCTGTTGCATAGCTATCCGTATCAACGCCAACTTCACGCTGTGTAATCACTGATTTTTTATGCTCATGGAAATATTCAATGGGGTCTTCGATCGTAATAATATGACCTTCCTGACGCTCATTGCGGTAGTCAATCATAGAGGCCAGCGAGGTGGATTTACCAGAACCGGTCATACCCGTGATCAGAACCAGCCCTCTTTTTTCCATGGCTAAAGAACCGAAAATCGGCGGTAGTTTTAATTCTTCAAATTTTGGTACGATTGATGTAATGCGCCTTATGACCATGGCTGGCGACTGACGCTGGCGCATGACATTGATACGAAAGCGTCCGTATTTTCCCATATCAAGCGCTGTATTCAGCTCCATCCTGGTCTCATATTCTCTTTTTTGGCGCGTAGTTAAGATTGCATTTAAAACTTCATTGACATCATCTGCACTCATAACACGGTCTGATGCATGGATCATTTCCGCTTCGCCGCGCAATGTGACGGGCTTTCCAACGGTAATATACATATCACTTGCGCTATGGACATCCATTGCTTTCAGATAATTGAGTATAACTTGAGGGTCGGACATTAAAATGAATACCCCTCATCATCGGTACCGGTTTTTGCACTTGAGCCGCCAGGAGGGTTTGCCGCTGCAGATTCAACATCCATTTTACCACCACCGAGCGATGCGCTTGCGTAATCAGTATCGCCCTCCTCATCTTCTTCATCTGTAGCGGCCAGAATTGCGCGGCGTGCCTCATCTTTATCGATAATACCAGCTTCCAGAAGGTCATTAACACAGTCCTGCATTGTAATCATTCCATAGCGTGATCCGGTTTGCATCATGGAGTACATTTGCGGGATTTGGTTTTCCCGAATGAGATTGCGCACTGCGTTTGTCCCAACAAGGATTTCAAAGGCCCCTACCCGGCCTCCTTCCGGTTTTCTTAGCAGCGTTTGCGCGACAACGCCCTGTAAAGAGCTTGCGAGCATGGCTCTCACCATTTCTTTATCTCCGGTAGGGAAAACATCAATAACACGGTCAATCGTTTTGGATGCTGAGTTTGAGTGGAGTGTTGCAAAAACAAGGTGTCCTGTTTCCGCAGCGGTCAATGCAAGAGAGATTGTTTCATAATCACGCATCTCACCAACAAGGATAACATCGGGGTCTTCGCGTAATGCGCTTTTTAGCGCGCGGGCAAATGAGTTTGTATCCGTACCGACTTCGCGGTGATTAACCAGGCTTTTTTGAGATTTGTGAAAAAATTCGACTGGATCTTCGATCGTCAAGATGTGTTTTGACATATGCAAATTGATATGATTAACCATTGACGCCAAAGTTGTCGATTTACCGGAACCGGTGGGGCCGGTGATCAGGATAATCCCTTTTTCCAGCTCTGCAAAACGTTTCATGACTGGTGGAAGGCCGAGATCTGACATCAGGGGCACATCTGACGGGATTGTTCTAAACACGGCAGAAACACCCAGCCTTGTTGTAAATCCGTTGACACGAAAACGTGCTTTTTCGCCAAGGGCAATAGCGAAATCAAGCTCCATACTTTTTTCAAATTCTGCACGCTGGTCTTCTGTCATAACAGAATAGAGCATGGTACGAATATCATCGCTTGATAATGGGTCAGCCTTAACGCGCTTTAAGGTTCCATCAGCGCGAATAATTGGTGGGCTTCCGGCACTTAAGTGAAGGTCAGAAGCGTTATTTTGCATTGTAAATGCTAGTAGCTGTGTTAAATCCAATGCTATCTCCTCTAAATAAAGTTACGCAGGATAATTCTGCGCAATAGAAATGTCGTTTTGTGTGATATGCCCTTTATTTCCTATCTTTCAGGGTATCTTAAATTTATAAATGGAAAGTAAAAACACAATATCTTTTTACTATTTTATCCCTTTTTGGTGTTAATGAGAACCTTGGAGTAACAAGATGGCGTAAAAAGATACGATAAGTGCGGGGCCAAATGGAAAAATTTCCTCTTTTTTGATTTTTTTCCAGATCAAACCGAGGGCAATTCCAATGGCTCCCCCCGCAATGCAAAAATGCCCAATTGCAGGCAGGCCAAGCCAGACGCCGGCCGCAGCGAAAAATTTCACATCACCGAATCCAAGCGCGTCTTTTTTCAGAGTTTTTTTCATGATGGCTCCAAGGCTCCAGGCAAAAAGTGGGAAAACTAACGCTCCGGATGCGTATGCCAGAGAGGCATCAAATGTGCTGGCATTAAAAACTTTTAACAAAGCAACCAGTACACCCAAAACAAAAACGATAGCGACCAGTTGATTGGGGAGAATCATATGCTCAAAATCGATCATAATGAGAGATACGAGAAATGGAACCATGAGGTAGTATGGCAATGAAAGCCATGTCAGGCCAAAAACCGTATAAATTCCTATAAACCCTAGTAATGTCAGAATTTCACAGATTGGATAAGTCATTGAAACAGCTGCGCCGCAGTGGCGACACTTTCCTTTTGATAATAACCATGAAGCAATAGGAATCAGGTCACGCAGTGTCAGATAGGTTTTACAAACGGGGCATGCGGAACGAAGGCCATGTTCACTGTTGCCTTTTGTGATCCATGATATATTTCTTGGGATTCTATAGGTGAGTGCGCTGGCGAAGCTGCCAAAGACAAGTCCGCAAAATATAATTATTATGATTTCAAACGCTTGACTATCAATGATAGGAAATGTGAGCATTTACGGTTTTGCACTAACGCAGGCTTGCGAGACGTTCAAAAATAGAATCACGCGGTATAGAGCCACCTTTACCGTAAAGTGTATCGGTTTCCAAAGCCTGTTCGTAAAACCTAATGGCCTGTTTTTTATCCCCAGACTTATCCGCAATAACCGCCATATTAAAGATATGGAGAGGATTTTGCGGTTCCATGCTTGCAGCAATACCGAGATAACGGATAGCGTCACTAAATTCGCCTAATTTTGCTTGCGTGACTGCGATTTGCGCAACCACAGCAACATTATTGCCGTGCTCCTGACGTAAATCCATGAGCTGCCTCAAGGCGACGGATGGATATTTTTGTCCGATAATACCAAGCATATTGACGCGCGCCTGTAAGTTATTCGGGCGAATATCAAGCAATTCCTCATAGGCTTGAATGGCGAAATTATCTTCCCCAAGCCTGTGATAGGCTTCTGCGCGTCCCATCAAAATATTTGGGTCACGCTTATTACGTGCATACATAGATTCGTAAATTTCCAACGCTGCTGCATAACGGCCAAGCTTCATAGCGCGTTCTGCTGCGATCATCTCTGCCTTTTTGGAATTTTTGCCATGATTTTTTTTGACAACAATCAGTTTTGTTCCAGGCTCTGTTGCGGGACTAACCTTTCGCGGTGCGCCTTTTGTTGCAAGTTCAGTTTGCGGGACAAGTGCTTCTGCGTCGAAGAATAATGTCTCTTCCTCTTCATCTTCTGCTCTTATCGAGGGAATATTGGGCAGGCTACCCGGCTGGCCGTTATTGGCTTGCGGGGGAGACGTGACTGGGTCTTCGAGTGCGTTCATTTCAGGTATGACGATAGCCTCCTGCGCAACGGGTGTGGGGAGGATTTCGGTTATCTCCTGATCCATCGGCGGCGGTGACGGCATAGCGGCCTCTTCAGTGAGGGGGGCTTCTTCTATTTCCTGTAAAACGTCATTAATGTCCAGAGCCTCTGCTTGTGAATCATCGGGGATTAAACTGGGAAGCTCTTGCGCATATGAGGGTGCTGGCAATGCAATTACCGAAGATACTATCATTGTCGACAGGAAAAAAAGTGCAACGGTTTGTTTTGCCATTTTAAAGTTAATTTTATTATTAGACATTATCCAAGAACCCTAGTTTGTACATATATCTTAAATATAGGAATCATTTGTTAAATTATTATTACGAATCATATCATGCAGCCTGCGGTTTCTCAATAAAATGTAAGAAGGCGCGCTCCAGATGATCACAACTTGTTTGCTTTTTAAGCTTCGCAGGCTTGCCGATAAATTGAATTTTCCTGTCATGGAGGATAGCAACATTGTCGCAGATTTCATCCATATCTGCCAGAATATGCGAGCTTAGGAAAATTGTACGCCCTTCTTTTTTGATATCCATGAGCATATCTTTCACCAATGTACGCGCGCGCGGGTCGAGACCGCTCATCGGCTCATCGAGTATTAATAGCTTACAATTGGTCAAAACAGTTCCTAACAAGCCAAGCTTTTGACGCATGCCTTTGGAGTAGGTTTGAACGCGGCGTTTAAGGGCGTTTTTATCCAAAGCGAGCCTCTCTGCATAATCATAAAAAACACGGTCATCTGCTTTTTGGTTATAGAGCTTTAGAGAAAAGCGCAAAAATTCAATACCTGTCAAAAACCAAGGTGGGTCAAAGCGTTCAGGCAAATAGGCAAGATTTTTCTTGCTCATTGCATCAGTGCATGGATTTCCAAAGATAGAGATATCCCCTGCCCTTTGGCTGCGCAATCCAAGAATAGACTTTATGAGGGTTGTTTTTCCAGCGCCGTTAAGGCCAATGAGGCCAAAAAACTCACCCGGAGTTGCTTGTAATGTAATGTCTTCTATGACGTCATGGACAGTGTCATAGCTCACAGATACAGAATCAATTTTTAGTGTAGGGCTCTGGTTCATTTTAGCCTGGCAAGAAAATACGGCTATCAATATTGAAGCGTTGATTTGGGCGAAGCCGGATCGGAATAATCCGGTTTGTGTATTCATCGAACCATTTAATTTCGATATATTCTTTAAATACTTTTAAATCGAGTGCTTCTTCGGGGATTGCCCGCGGCGTCACACGTTGACCATTCAGCCAGATTGTCCAGTTTTTTTGCCCTTCATAGGAAATACCGCTTAAAGCAATGTTACGCTCTTCAGGCGGCGGTTTTTGTTTTTCATCTTGCGATCCTTTTCTAAGATCACGCTCAAGTTCGGCATCGGTTGGGGCTCTTCGTGCACCGCGTGAACGTCTGGCATCTTCGATAGCAACCTGCTCCCAGTATGTGAAGAGAACAGAAGGAAAGCTTTCTGCATCAAATCTTTTCACATTTAATGTTTCGGCTGAATCAGATTTAGGTTCTGATTTAGGTTCTATTGACTGAATATTGGATTGCTGGCCTATCTCCTGTTGCTGAGATTGTGAAGCCTGCATGGGCTGCTGATCCTGTGCAAATAGTTGTGAAGGTATAGCGATTAGCGATAGGAAAGCTAGACAAAGGAAGGCATTCGTCTTTACAAATTTTTTCATGTTATGGCCTCCCCTGCGTTGATTGTGTATCAGGGATCATTGTTCGCCATGATAATTGAAGGTCAGCAACAACCAGTGGTGGGCTTTTGCCGCTTGCGACTGCACGCAAAACTGTCCCCGTTACGCTAGCCTCTCTTTCCAGATTTATTTGATTAATCGCAACATGACCGGGGAAAAATTCATTGACCAGATAAATGTATCGAAAAACATCAAGATCGTTAACGGCTTCAATACGAATTGAAATCGGGCTTTTGAGTATTGTGTGATTTGCTTTTGCCGCTTCCTGGTTATCCTCAAAACTTCCGGCGTTGACACTGGCAACCGCAGAGATCACGCCAGATCGCTCCTGAATTTTCTTGAAAATAAGTTCGGCCTTACGGCGGCTTTGCCCATCAAAAAATCCATCTTGTTTAATCTGCTCAAATGCCTCACGTTGTTCATCAAGCTGTTCAAATTCAATCATCAATCCATCGATATCGGTTTGCAATGTCGCCGTTTGACTGCGCATGGATCGAAGCTCACGTTCTTTAATCTGCTCCTGCGGTTTAAAATGCATATATGCGAGAAAACCGAATAACAGATTAGCGGCAAGGAGAACAATTAAGATGATAATTCTTTTGGAACCGAGTACTTTTATCATTGTGCTTTACCCCCTTTAAGAGGTCCTTCGATGGTGATTTCAGCCAGAAAATCCTGTGTCAGGTCATTGCGCTCCAAATCCCCGGTTTCAACAACCAAGCCTTCCGTATATTCGTAGTCTTTGAGGAGTTTAGTAACTTTCACCTCATAATTGGTAAGGATTTCACCCAATCTGTCACTAAGGCTTTGCACTTCATTGTTACCTCTTACAACATCTGCTGTGCTGGGATATGTCATTTGCAAAACTGTTTTATAAAGTGGCTTAGATGCCTGGCCGGCTTGCGGCACGAAGTTATTAAATCTTGATACAATATCTTTTTTGTAAGGCTCAAGGATAACGCGATCAACGCGCAGATCCCTGCCTAAAGACCTACCAATTCCTTCAAAAAAATCAATTGCCTCAATGTTATTTTCTTCAAATTCGCCGTATACTTTGATAGATGACTGCACGAGGCGCACATCAAATCCCATCTCTTCCTTTTTAGCTAATTCTTTTTGGTAGCGCAGGTCAAGCTGTGCTTTTTGTTTTGTCGCACTCAGTATATCATTGTTTATGGCTGCGAGCTTTTGGCCCGATGAAAGAGCCTGATATCCAAGAAAGGAGGCGCTTAAAAACATGAATATAGAGGCAACCATCGCGACCTGGCGCGGCTTTGAAACTTCATCAACTTTGCTCGCCTTCATTGGCAAGATGAATGCGCTTTTCTTAGCGCTCCATGCAACATGCAAAGGATCGGCGTAATGCACACCTTCTTCCTGACGCCCGATACGAATACCAAGCAACTGCGCCACTTCGTGAACGGTCATGGTGTGAAACTGAACGCCGGTATCTGCAACCATCGTGCTGAGCAAACTGCCTGCGTTTGTTTCAGCGAGAACGATCACATCTATGCTATCATCAGGTGTATATCCAAAACGCGCCAGATAACTCATTGTTGACTTGAATTCCTGATGAACCTCTGCTGCCCATTTTTCTGAGCCGTCATCTAATGAACATACAGGCGTCATGCGTGTTAAAGCGATTTCACCGTCTTTGGTAACAATTTGCCGGAGCCCGCCATTTTTATGCTGTCCCAAAAATACGCACCATTTTGCAGGCTTGGCTTTTTTGTCTTTTGATAACTTGACAGATAATGCCTTTAGCATGGTTGAAGATTCAACAGGAAGCAGACAAAAACCAGCAACAGAGGCCAGTGATTTTGATGCCACAGCCATAGTTTGGTTAAACTGCGTGGAGTTTGGAACGGCTGCGAAGATGTAGATATCGGCTGCGAGTTGACCTGCTGATTTTTTGATCTTTTCTTTTAGAGGAAATGCGGCACGCACAGGGTAGCTTGGAAATGCAATATTCAGCTTACGTTTTATCATTGCTGCCTTATCGCCAAAGCCTGGTGGTTTTATGATTTTCTCTTTGCGATAGTGCTGTTCGACCATATCATTAAGGATCAGAACAGGCTTGCGACCACATTTCTTAACGATTATATCAACGACTTGAGACTCAAAATTTTCACTGCCCCAGTCGATAGAATCAACGCATTCAACACCTTTAGACCCCGCACTGTAAATATACAGGGCTTCATCGGATATAAGGAGAACTGTTCTATTCAGGGATAAAAAACTCATTTCACTACATCTTCTTTTTTAAAAATCCATAAAGTTGCCAAGATTCATATAAATAGGGCCAAGGCTACCCGCAGCTATCCATGCAATCATTAATCCTAACACAGCCGTCAAAGTAGGCTGAATTAGTTCGATCATACCATCAATAGCCTCATTGACATCTTTTGTATAAAACTCAGATACCTGATCCAACACAGGGGTTAGGTTACCTGATTCTTCACCAACTTTCACCATGCGAACGACCAGACTTGGGAATTCACCGCAATTATTAAAAGCTTCTGAGAGAGGGCTTCCTGCTTGAACAGCCGCCTCAACCGTTCTCATCGCGTCAATCATGACAAGATTTGTAACTGTTTCACGCGCAGAAGCGAGGCCACTGACGACATCAATACCGCTGGCAAAGAGGGCTGCAAATGTTTGTGAATAGCGTGCAATTGTAATCTTACGAATTAGGTTTCCAAACACAGGCAGCTTTAAAAACAAAGCATCAATTTTGAAGGCAATGGCTTCAGAGTTCTTGTGCAGAATTTTCATGATGATAAATGTGAGGGCGGGAATACCCAGCACGATAAAGCCGCCAAATATTGGGATTCCCAGAATATTAAATAATGGCGTTACAAAGAAGTCTGATGTTGCGATCAAGGCCACCGTAAACCAGGGCAGGTCCAGATCCAGGAACTTCAGGAAGCCAACGATTTGCGGGACGACAACCATCATCATGAAAGTTATTGTAAGCAAAACAACAAAAGTCACAATGACAGGATAGCGCGTAGCTTTTTTGATCTTTGCATTAATGCCATCGACCCATTTTAAGTATTTTACCAGCTGCTTGTAGGATGAGGTCAAGTCACCTGTTTCCTCGCCGGCTGCTATCAGAGAAATATAAAGGTTAGTAAAGACTTTAGGATGCTTTGCTAAGGCCTCAGACAGAGATGCCCCATCATTAACATCACGGTTAATGTCCGTCATCATATCGCGCAGGCGGCCATTATCGGTTGTATCCCTGATATCCGCCAGTGCATCAAGCAAGGGAACGCCAGAGCTTTGCATTTGCTCAAGATGAACGAAAAGCTGTATGAGGTCGCGTGTCTTGATTTTTGCTTCGAGCAGATTCCCGAATGCAGATGCCTTACCGCCCTTTCCTATTATCGAGCAATCGATTAACTCCAAACCAGCAGATTGCAATTGCTGATACAAATCCGCTTCGCTTGCAGCAGCGACGGCGCCTCTTATTGGGCGCCCCTGTTGATTGATTGCTTTGTATTTATAACGTTCTATTGTCTTTAACCCCAATTGAATAATTAAATATAATTAAGTGAATATTATGACCGTTTATTTTGTGATGTCTACGACTTTGGCGAGCGCTTCAAGGCTTGTTTTACCCTCAAGCACTTTCATGATGCCATCGTCTTTCATTGATTTAAAGCCTTTTTTAACGGCCAATGATTTTATCTCTGCTTTTGATTCACCGCGCGCCATAAGCTCATCGATTTCCTCATCAAAGGCTAAAATTTCGACAATTGCTGTACGCCCTTTATAGCCTGTACCTTCACAAACATCGCAACCGCCTTGTTGTGCGCGATAAATTTCTAGCGGTTTTGTGGGGTCGACGCCGAGAATTTCACACTCTTTTTCATCCGGCGTATAGGGTTGTTTACATGATGGACATAGGACGCGCGCCAGGCGCTGTGCAAAAATGGATATGATAGAGCCTGCAACCATTCCTGGCTTTAAGCCAAGATCAAACAAGCGCGGGATTGCACCAAAAGAATCATTGGTGTGGAGTGTTGTATAGACCTGATGCCCTGTCATTGCTGCTTTTAGCGCCATACCTGCGGTTTCTGCATCGCGAATCTCTCCAATAAAGATAATGTCGGGATCCTGGCGCAGAAGCGCCTTGATACCATCAGCAAACTCAAGCACCCCTTCCCTGACATGGGTTTGCCTGATCATGGGCAAGGAATACTCAACCGGGTCTTCGAGTGTCTGAATATTCACATCAACGGTATTAATTTCATTGAGCATGGAATAAAGAGAGGTTGTTTTACCGCTTCCTGTTGGTCCGGTAACAATGATAATCCCTTCCGGTTTTGCTTGTGATTTTTTAATGAGATTTAGATTATGCTCGCTGAAACCAAGCTTTTCCATCGGCATGATGCTGGCGCTTTGGTCCAGAACACGTAAAACGATGTTTTCACCATGCACTGTCGGCAGTGAAGATACCCGGAAATCAGCCTCTTTTCCGTTCACACTCATACCAAAACGCCCATCTTGCGGACTTAGTTTATCTGCGATGTTCATTTTGGACATGATTTTTATACGCTGCGAAATCCCGTTCCAGTGTTGTTTGTGCAGGATTTGCGCCGTGAATAATGTTCCGTCTTTACGGTAACGCAGGCGCACAAAATTTTCTTCCGGCTCGAAATGCAAATCTGATGCGCCTATTTTGACGGCTTCAAACACCAGCGCATTGACGAGCCTTACGATGGGGTGGGAAAAAGCTTCGCTATCATCAAGGTTAGTTAGATCAATCTCTTCATCTTCATCAGCATCTTCAAGCTCTTTCAAAATCGCATTAACAGAGCTGGCATAGCCATAGGCGGCATCAATGGCATCGCTTAGAACTGCTGCTGTGGAAACAAGTGGCTTAATTTTAAGCTTTTTAGGTAAAAAGCGGCTCAGCGTGTCCATTGCAACAACATCGTAAGGGTCTGCCATCGCAACACAAACTTCAGTTTCACTCATTGAAACCGGTAAAATTTTGTGTTTCATGGCGATATCTTTTTCGAGGAGCGCCAGTGTATTGCCATCAAAAATTGTATTTTTAGGATTAAACACATCATGACCAGATGATTCTGCGAGGAAAAGCGTTAATGTCTCTTCATCAATGAAACCAAGATCGACCATGATATTGCCGAGCATTTTACCTGTTCTACGCTTTTCATGGAGTGCCACATGGAGCTGATCTTCAGTAATCAAGCCAAGCTCGACCATTCTATCACCCATACGGCCTTTTTTTCGCAGACCAGATGCATAGCTATCTTCGCCGTCTCTCGACCTGAGGTCTCTTGAATATGTTTTTAGCTCTTTTCCGGTGCGTGCACCCTCTGAGTGTTGGCTTTCTGATTGTTTTTGCTTTTGAGAGGCTTTGTATTTAATGGGCAGGTTTTCGTCGTCCTGAGCGTCATCCTCTATACTGGCGTTGTCAGCCTCGTTCTGATTTTCGTTTGATTCAGGCTCTTCAACATCAAAACCGGATTCTTCGAAAGACTCAAAGCTTCCTTTCTCTGAGCTGTTTTTAGCGGATTTTTCCTCGCGTTTTGGGGTTTTCTGATCCTCAATATCAACTTCTTCAACATCAATGATGCTAAGGTCAGAGATATCAAGTGCCCCTGCTAGTGTTTTATCGTCTTCTTTCATCGCTCAATAACTGCTCAGTATGTGTCCAACACATGGCTTACAACATGATTTTTTACCCAGAATGCCCATTTCGAACTTATATTTTAGTCCGCAAAGGTTAAAAAAATGATAGTTTTTTCTATAGCAACAGGACTATACATTCATTCCAATAAAAAAACACCCACTTCATCAATGTGGGTGTTTTTAAATGTTAGAATTATAAATTGAAAGCGCAGTTATTCAGCAGCAATCGCAATTTTTGCAGCTTTGCGCGGCCACTGGCTAAATTTCATAACAGCTTCATCAATGCCTGCCACTGTTGCGCAGATACGTGCGGCAACAAGATAGGGATCAGAATTTGCACCTGGACGGCGATCTTCGAAGTAGCCATAGCCTTTTTGTGCAACGGGCTGCGGGATGCGGATTGAGCAACCGCGATCAGCTGTACCAACCTTGAATGTGTTGATATCGCATGTCTCGTGATCACCTGTTAGACGCTCATCAAGCTCTGCACCGTAAAGGGTGATGTGCTCATTATGCTTGGCTGCAAGCGCATTGGTTGCTGCTTCAATGGCTTCACGTCCCTTTGATTTGTCACGTGTATCTTCGGTTGAGAAGTTGGTGTGCATCCCTGCCCCGTTCCAGTCACCTTTTACAGGTTTGTTGTCGAGGGAAACAGACACATCGAATTCTTCAGCAACGCGGTGCAATAACCAGCGTGCGATCCATGTGTGATCACAGATTTTAAGTGCATCAGCCGATTCGTTGTCATCGCCGCGGAAACCTACCTGAAATTCCCACTGACCGGGCATGACTTCTGCATTTATGCCGTAGAACATTAATTCAGTTTGCAAGCAAAGTTCAGCATGGGCTTCTGCAATTTCACGACCGAAAATCTCATTTGCGCCAACGCCGCAATAGTAAGGGCCTTGTGGGCCGGGATAGCCGTTTTCAGGCCAGCCAAGAGGAACACCGTTCTGGAAGAGTGTATATTCCTGCTCGAAACCAACCCATGGCTTTAGCTTATCAGCACCCGCAGCAAGAATGTCACGAAGCTGTGCGCGGGAGTTTGATTCATGTGGTGTTTCGCCGTCTGCATCATAGACTTCACACATCACAAGGAAGTTGCCTTCGCCGCGAATTGGGTCTGTGATGAAGCTTACCGGGATTAAAATACAGTCGGAATCATCGCCGCTTGCCTGATTTGTGGAAGAGCCGTCAAAGCTCCACTCTGGGAAATCTTCGATCGATGGGTTTGCACCGACATTCACAACGCGGGATTTGGATCGTAGTTCGCGCGTAGGAACCGCACCATCGAGCCAGATATATTCTGCGAGGGTAAATTTAGACATTACTGTCATCCTTTCATTGATATGTGAGATTGTGTGTTACCAGACACAGGTAAACGCTTTTTGCAGTGCAATGCAAGGAAAATGTTAGATTTTGGGTTGTCTATTTTATTTGCAGCACTATTTTTTACTTCCCTTTTTTACACGGTCATAATATTCAACAGAATATATTTGACAATTTTATGTGCAATATGTTAATGATTGTTACTTTTTAATTTGAGACGCATTTATTTTGAGGTTTTACAATGAATCAAAAAACAGCCAATCCCGATCAAGGAAATACATCAACACAGGAAGGGCAACGCTCTGCTCATGAGAATTCTCAAGATAATGCCCAAACCCTTGTTACTACACAGCCATCAGGGCTAACTGCCACTACTGGGGGGGGTTCAGGTGAAAATAACGACGATACGGTTAGTCAACTCACAGAAGTCACCACAGCACTTGCTAGGCAGAAAGAGCTGGCACAAGGCGCAATTGTTGCGGCAACAGGGCTTGGAGAAAGTCTTACAGCAGGTAAGACAAAAATTACAGAAGCACTTGGAGAATCTCATCGAATTGCTCAAGAAGCGGCGGTTCTTAGGCGCTCTATAGGTGTTTTTTCAGATCTTGCCGAAGATATTGCACGCAAAGGACCACAGGTCAAAGAAACTGCGGATAAAGCGATTGCGGTTTTGGATTATCAACAAAGTGTATATACTAAGATGGTGGAAACGGAAGCGCAGCTAAGACAGCTTGTTCAGGCGAGGGCTAGCAATGCCGGGGCTCATGAGGCGCAAGCTCTGGTGAATGAATTAACCGCGGAATCGGCTGTTGAGGCGACCCGTCACCGTTATGCGGAGCTTGCGAAATATAGGGAAATGGCGAAAAAAGGCGGGCAAGATCGCAGGAATTTTCGCTTGCTTGCTGGCTCTATCGCAATGGGTGGACTTGCTTTGCAAACTGCACTTATCACGCAAGCCGGTGCGAGTTTGGAAGATGCCTTTACACGAAGCGTAGCGTCAACAAGCGCAGGTGCCGCGAGTTTTTACATGGCTGATAAAGCCAAAGGTACTGATAAGTACATTGGATTGGGGCTTGGCGCTGCAACAATAGGGTTTAGTGCGCTTGTTGCTGGTTGGGCTTTTACATCCGGTGTGGAAAAAGAAGCATCAGAAAATTTAACTCAAGCGAAAAAAGAATTGGATGACGCAAAAATAAGTTTAGCGGATGCTAAGGAAGATTATTTAAATAAAGAGGGCGGCTCTCTTCAGTCACGCCTGGATGACTTAGCGTCAGGGCTTGAGGATGCTAAAGCAGAGTTGGAGAAGGCGGAGGCAACGCTGAAAGAAGCAATAGATGAAGAAAGAAAACAACGTTCACTGCCCATTTTTAATGATAAAAATGGAACAAAAACTGATGTTGGTATCGCAGCAGTAAGATCGAATGATCTTGATATTATTACCAGAAAGCAACCTGAAGAACTGCCGGTTTTTGAAGCCATTGTTGCAAGACAAGACGCGCAGGCCGAAGTTGAGAAGTTACGCACGAAAATTGAGGATCTTGAGGCGGGTGCGGATTCACAAGAAGCGAAAGGTCTTCAAGATCAGTTAAATGCTTTAAAAGATAAAGCAAAAAACGATGATGATATTAAAAAGTTGCAAGAAACATATGATTCCAAAAAGCTTGCATACGATGCACAACTTGCCGGTGAGATAAATTTTGGCTGGAATAATATAGAAGAATTTGTAGGGGGCGGATTACCGGCTGCGGGATCGGTTTTTGCTGATATGGTTTCAATGCTTGCTGCTTATAGATTGTTAAGTGATCAGAAGAATCATGTTCACGATAGTAATGCAAGAGTTTCAGATGTGTCATTATATAATAGACCAATGGCAGGTGAGAAATCAATACACGCGGCAACTGATTTGAGTGCACATTTTCGTCAGCCCGGAATGCTACAGCCCGCGACGCAAGCGCGTTTTGCTGAGGACGACCTGGTTCAAACAGATGCTGAATTGAAGGCGGGCGCTGAGCAGGATGCGTTTGAAAACACAGTAATAGCGGTTATGGCCTTTCATAAGATTGCGCTTGAGAATAAGATTCGTGCTCGTTTCACGTCACCCGATGGTAATGTGAATGAAACTGCTATCGGATATACAATAGGTCTTCTGAATGATAGATATGATTCGGAGTTGGCGAGGGTCAAACACAAGGATGATCCGTTGGGTATTGAAACTGAAGCAAATCTTGTTGGTGAGGTTATTAAGGATTTGAAAGATGCGGAAGAAGAAGCGAAGCGGGCTTTGGAGGAGGCTAATAAGCCTCAAGAACCACAGCAGCAGCAGCAGCAGGAATTCCACTACTATGATTGGAATTCGAAAAACGATTATGTTGCGGGGCAGTCACCGCCTTTTTATCCGCAGCATTATAGCCCAAATGATAAAAGCTAACTGATATGTATCATGACCCGCGCTCTTTCAAACTGTTATGCCTCCCCGCCTTCTCTTGAAGAGGTTATTGCGGATGCAAAACGGGCAAGGGCGGAATATATCAGTGAGACGGCTTCATGGCTCAAACGTGCGTTTCTCGAATTTGAAGAGCGATCAACACAAAGTGAGCGCGCCAATGCGAGAACACGCCGGGCGCATCTTGAGCAGCTCCGTTTGAACCTCAAAGCGCTGGATGCCTCGGATGATGAAGCGTCAATGCGCATTAAAGAGAGTGATGCTTATCAGAGATTAAGGGCGATCCATCGCAGCAATAGCTGGAATACGCCGAAAACATTCGGTGATTATTGTACGCTGCATATTCATACGCCGCTTATGCTTACCTCAAAGGCTTATCAGGGGTTTCGCAAATTGCGGACAGGCACCAAGCTTGCTCTTATTCCTGCGTTGATCGGTGCGTATTTCACACCGCTTGCGATGGCTTCGAAGGTGAAGATGGCTTTTATATTGGGATCATCCGCACTGGATCTGGCGACTTTGCGTTCGAAGGATAAAGAGAAATTCATGGGCGCTTTTGAATGGAATGGGCAAGGTGCGCTGTGGAATCTCTATGATAAAATTCATCAGGATTTTCCTGAGGCCAATCTTGTGAAGGCGCGAGAACTTATTATGCGCCCAAATCGGAGCCTTGGCTATGCGAACAGCCCGGACATGCCGGGGGCGGAGTTTTTTCGCATTAATTCCGATGATAATCCCGGCTGGATCGCGGGGTATTATGACCCTCAATATAAAAGCGGAAGTTATGTGCATACGCAGCTTGATCCGCTGGGGTTTGAAGTGATGGCGCGGGGGTTTGATCTGCATAGCTGTATGCAGCTTCAAGAAGAATATGCGGATAGGCCCGAAGCGCTTGCGACAATGTATTTGCTGATGTTGAAAACACCTTTTCCTGTTGGTGAGGATGACAAGATTTTGACAGGTACATCGCGGGCGATTGACTATTGGAAGGCGCAGGCTGAGGCTCTAAATGCCGGGGGGCATCAGGGCTTTATCAATGAGAATGCGCTTGATCTGGTTGTCACACAAGAAGCGCGGGATCAGTTACAGGCTCTTTTTACCGGCCAGGGATTTTCCCTGATATCATCTGAAGGTAAATGTGATGCCGATTACTGGACGCCGGAGCAGGCAGTGCGCACTATGAATATGCCGCGTGATCAGCGTATCTTAATGTTTAATTTGTGGCAAAATTCTGAATTGCGACAAAATATTGGGTTTGACAGCGCATTTGAAGTGTGTGATCGCTACGCCGAGCCTGATCCTTACGACCGTTTACGTCTGGGCTGGGGAGAGCGCATTTGTGTGTGGTTTACGCAAATCCCTTGCATGCGCGATTTATCCTATGCGCAGTGGAAAGGACTTGCGGATGAGGCTAATCAAGATCCAGCCACCATTGAGCGCTATGTGCAATTCCGCAATGCAATGCCTGAATGTAATATTACGCATGATGATCTTATGGTTTTGGCGCGGGGGTTGAGTACGCATGATAAAATCAAATGGGCGGCGCAAGGGATGCAGGCGCATGGCTTAAGCGCCGATGAGGCATGTGAATATGCGCAGCCTTTATCGGATATGAAATCACTGAGTGAGGTTAATGAGGAATTTATATCTTATAAAGAGACTGTTGCAAGGGCCATTTTGGATGTTACCGGGAAGTTACCGGAAACGAGAGAGCAAGTTACGGATTTAGCCGGTATTTTTGGATTTGAAGCGCAGCGTTTAAGGGGCGTTGAGGATAGCCTGCCACAGCTTCAAAATGCTTTTAAAGTGGCTGTGCGCGATGTTGAAGATGCTGGTCAGATGCCTCCTGGAAATATGGATTACACACAAGCTATTCAAGATCGCTTTATAGAGCATGTAAAAACTGGCTTTGCATGAAAGCTTTAAGGCTCAGATCCATGGCGATTGTATTTGGATTTAATAGCCCGATTTCTGCCTCAATACCGTCATCCCCGCACGAAGCAAACCGCAGGTTTGTTCGTATTGATAAAGTAGCAAACCTCAGGTTTGTTCGCATCTTCAGCGGGGATCTCATGCTTAAATCGAGGAGATCCCGGCTTTCGCCGGGATGACGGGTGTGGGGTGACAAGAGAGGGAGTGGGATGACGATGGTTTTTACAAATCACGATTTCAAACGCAATCGCCATGGATAAAAACCTGGAGGTTGTAAAAACTTGAACGTTCAAGTTTGAAACGACTTGAACGTTTCCTCTGTAAGTGGCGCGCCCCGGAGGATTCGAACCCCCGACCTTCTGATCCGTAGTCAGACGCTCTATCCAGCTGAGCTAGGGGCGCTTATCTGTGTTATCGTATCTACGATGAACAGTGACTTGATGGTAAAATCGCGCTGACAATACGTTACTTTAATAATAATTGCAAGCACGCAATATCAGATTACACACTAAAAAACACTTGAAAACAGATCATCGTCATAAAATTACTAATAGAAATTGTGTTGCACTTGACTTTTTCGGTCTTTAGCGCAATGCTCGATTTATAAATTATGAATCATTCACTGTATCTACTAATACATCCAATTAAACAGGTATTTTAATAAACGGGAACATTATGTTGCGCAAGACACACACAAAACTTCCATTAATTATAGCGGCAAGTCTTGCAGTTCTTGCTGCTATACCCTCAGACGTAAAAGCACAGGATGTACGGTCACCGTCGCTTATCATAACGAGTGGCCCAATACCGGAAAGCCTTCGACAAAGCATTTACTCAAAGCCGATTGAGATTCGCGAAATCACAGCAAAAGAGGTTTTAAGTGACAGTTACTATGACAGCACCTCAACCGTCGTTAGCACTCAAATTCGTGACTTGGCATCATCTCTTGGTTTAATTCAGCGCCGTGTGACAAATATCACAGGTGAGCTTAATCAGTTACAGCGCAGCAATGAAAACCGTTCAGCAGAGTACTATGCGAATATAGCAACAATTAATACGCAGCTTCAGAGCGGCACGACACCGGGCAACCCACGCCTTGTCAATCGCCTGTCACAAGCAGAACAAAGCCTTGAGGCGCTCGGTAATAGCCTGTCGCAGCTTAACGAAATTTCAGTTGATACCTCCGCTGCAGCATCCGAGGCATCGTTCTTGCTTGAAAAAACACGCGCAGCTTATTCTGTATCCGGTGCTATTGAGGAAGATCACATAAAACTTTCCGAGCTTGAAGATACTATTAATAATACCGTTATCATGATTGAGCGTGTTTTAAATACAGTGAATGATGACATTACACGTACAACAACTTATTTGACCTCAGAGCGCAATAACTTACGCGCTCTATCGCTCGGTGTAACAAATGGGGATCTATATGGTAAGAGCCTTTCCAGCCGTCCATTCTCAAGCACTGCGATTGACTTTGATGATACCTTAACAGGCAATGCTTCTGTTTTAGAAACTGCGCCGGCAACTTTATCAGAGCGACGTGCGCTTGCAAAAATCAAGTTTGATCGTCCCGACATTGAATATGAGCAGCCACTTTACATGGCTGTTACAGAAGCACTGAAACGCTATCCTGATGCGCGTTTTGATCTTGTGGCGGTTAACCCAGCTAGTGGCAATGCCGCAGAAGTTGCGATTGAAACAACACGGGCGCGTAGAAATGCAGAGAAGGTGCTTCGTACACTTACGCAACTTGGCTTTGATACAAACCGGGTTGACCTCTCATATAACGAAAGCACTTCAGCCGCATCCAGCGAAGTTCACTTATTCGTCAAGTGATTTTCCGTAGTGCTTGACAGGGTTGCTCTTTTTATGCTCTTTTATACACTATAAAAACGCAAAAGAAGTAAAACCATGAATTCCATAGAGGCTGACACAGGCAGCGAAAATGCCGCTGGCGACACTACAGAAAAAAAACTTAATATTCTAAGCAATGTAAAGGTTCAAGGAATTCTAGAAGCTGCTGATGCGCGTATTAAAAATCTTGAAGTAAAAGAAGCTAAAGTTAATCAAAGTATAGCAACAGAAACTGCAACAAATGTCGTTTTCTTTAGTCTGGCTTTTATGTTGGGGTTTCAGGGTCTGTATCTCGCTGCAATCGGAACAACGGCAGTCTACGCACGACTTTTTCATATAAAACTAAAAACAAGATTTACAAAAAGCGCACTTCAACAGGCCAAGAAGGATTTCGAGATATCGCAAAACCCCAGAGAGTTCATTAATGATCGATTAACGCAGCGTGACGTTATCAGCAATGAAATCGAAACAGATTACAACCCGTTTTTTGCGCCTGCCCGAAAAGACACCAACATTGAACCTTCACCATATGGTAAATTTTGTGTTCGAGCTGGCATTAATACTGGTGCTTTTGTTCAAACTGTAACATCGCCAATTTTGCCTAAAAATAGCGCATGTCTTGCAAAGGTCATCGAGGAATCCGTAACCAGTATTTTAACAGATCCCCTTCCTTATTATGATAATTTTAGATCGTGGGATAAGTTCAAAAAGTCTATAAACCAATCTCATCGCTGGGGGCTTGTAGGGAGTATTGGCAGTTACAGCTACCGCACTTTTTACAGCCCATTCATACCAGTAGACAAGACTAAAACAAGAACGTTTCATGAAATGGATGACCCTTGTTCTCCAAAAGGGGATCGTGTTTTACGGAGTATTTTCCGAACAATGAACCAAGTTAGCCTCTCACAAACTCCAGCCGACAAACAAGATATACTGACATCCACCCGCGCCTTTGAAAAAGCACGTCGAAGTGATTATCTCGAAATGCTAACAAACGCTATCGGCGCGGTCGGGGCTGCTGAGTTTACAATGGTTGTTGTTCAAAATGCTATTGCCAATGCCGGTAGCATAGAAAAAATGGGCTTGGCCCTTTTGTGGGCTGCCACAGCCTGGGTTTCGATTGATCCATTGAAACATCAGTTAGATGATGCAAAACCTATTAGCCACCGTATAGAAAACGCCAATGAAGCCATTGCCACACATAGAGACGCTTTAAAACACCTTGAAGACCGAGATGAAACGACTGAACACAATAGCTTGGGATAAATCCTCTCTTGACCCGCGCCTTTAAAAGCCTAGGATAGAAAGAAAAAGGCCTGTCTTATCTGTGATTTCCGATACTAAAAGTACCCAGCCCCCTATCATCAACACTGATGGCATTTCTGTTAATGTAACACGCGACCCCAAGAAAATTGAAGCGGCGCAACGCCTGCGTTATCAGGTTTTTTATGAAGAATTTGCTGCCAAGCCCAATAGTCAGATGGCTTTGGCACGGCTGGATTTCGATGATTTTGATGAATATGCGGATCATTTGATTGTCACGGACCACACACGCGGCGATAAAATTGTTGGTACTTACAGGCTTTTACAGGAAGATGCAGCCAAACGTATCGGGCAATTTTATTCCAGCGATGAATATGATCTCACCCCCCTGCTCTCCTCCGGCAAAAATTTACTGGAGCTTGGGCGATCTTGCGTGATGCCTGAATATCGTACAAAGCAAGTTATGAATTTCCTGTGGGAAGGGATTGCGGACTATATAAGCGCACATGACATCGGAATTATGTTCGGATGTGCCAGCTTACAAAGCACTGATATCAAAAGTATTTCACGCCCCCTTTCCTACTTGCATCATTACCATTTGGCACGGGAGGATATTCGCCCACGCGCTTTAAAGGGTAGCTACATTAACATGGATATAATCCCCAAAGATGAATTTGAGGCCAAGCACGGCTTTAATGATTTGCCGCCTTTGATTAAGGGCTATATCCGTGTAGGTGCGGTGATTGGTGACGGAGCGTTTATCGATCATCAATTTAATACGACAGATGTCTGCATTATTGTTGATACAGAAAGCCTTTCGGATCGTTACCGCAAACATTATGAGCGCAAGATACAAAAAGATATTCCTGGTAAAGGTACGCTCGAGTAATGCCTATAATCAAAGCCTGTTTTAAATTTTTTGCTTTTACGCTGCTGATTTTGATTGCCGTGCCGCCGCAGATCATCGTTATGCTCTTCACAAAAGGGCCTGCTTCACGGATTATACCGATGCTCTGGATGCGCGCCGTGTGTTTTGTATTTCAAATAAGGGTTGAGGCGGAAGGCGAGCCGCTTAAAAACGAACAATATATTGTGATGTGCAATCACCTCTCCTATCTTGATATTCCTGCAATTGGGAGTGTTATTCCCGATTCATTTGTCTCGAAATCAGATGTCGCTAACTGGAAATTATTTGGCTTTTTAGCTGGTTTGCGTCAAACCGCCTATGTTGTGCGTGGTTCTGCTGATCCTGTGTTGGCTAGTCAGGGTGTTGAAAATCGCCTTAAACAGGGAGATAACCTTATTATTTTCCCGGAAGGTACATCGACAGACGGGCAAACTGTTCTGGATTTTAAAAGCGGTGTTTTTGCGCGCGCTTTAGATTCTGGCGTTAACGGATTAAAAATACTGCCTGCGACTTTGCATGTGATTGCCGTGAATGGCCATGCGGTGAGAACACAGGAAGACAGAGATGTTTATAGCTGGCATAACGGCATGGATGATGATTTTGAATTGCATCACCATTTATGGCAATTTGCGCAATCTGGTGGTGTGAGAATTCGGCTTATGTTTCATGACCCTATTGCCGTTAAAGATTATAATGATCGAAAAACACTTGCCAAAGACACCCATAAAGCCGTATCCAATGGTTTAGAGAATTCATATAAACGTTTAGAAGCACAGGAGTTTTAAATTATGTCTAAAATTGAACCGGAAGAAATCTCAAAAATTCAGACTTATCTCAGCGGATTGTTCAAGAATAACGGCTTTGCCCTTAAGATGCGCGAGAAAGCAACGGATTCTGTTGAGGTTATTTTGAACGGTGAATTTATCGGCATTTTATACAAAACCATCGACGAAGGTGAAACATCCTATGACTTCAATATGAGCATTCTTGATATCGATCTTGATAGTACAGCGCATCAATAAGCCACCAATAAGAACGTTGTTTTAACGCTTTTACTTTGCCCAACAGTGCAGTTTTTTGCTACAATATAAAGGTTGTTTTGAGCTTTTTTGATATTGGGCTGGTTTTGTTTTACTTCAAATTTCTATTGACGATTTTTTTTCTGGCTTTTGCTTTTCAGCCTGAGATGTCGCATGCTACTGAAGCTTTAACATTTACACACAAAGATTCTCTTCAAAAGGGACGTGCTGCTAAATTGTTATCCCATTATGACTTTGAACAATTTGCGGCTGTTGATTTAAACAATGACAGCATTGACGAATATATATTAAAAACCACTAAAGATGAGGCATTTGAAGTTTTAGCTTTGGGGGATGACAAGCTTATTTCATTGGGTGTGATCAATGCAAGAAAGCTTATGGTTTCCGATAGCCGGACAAATGGTGTTCGTAGTTTATTTGGTTTTTCTGATCCAAATAATGATTTTGAATATGATATCTACACTTGGGATGCGATGAATTCGTCATTTGTGCTTGCGACAAAACTTGATCAGAAAGGCGGTTTAAAATGATAAAACGCCTTGTGTTAAGCCTTATACTGGCTATAAGCCTCTGTAATATTTCCTTTGCCCAAACGCCATGTACGCCTGCAATCCCCGGACTTCCTCCCGGCCCGGGCATACCCTGTTCTAACGATTATACGCCAAATCCAACACCGCTTGATCCAACAGATGGTCCCAACGAAATCGGCGTAGCGCCAAATGCAGAAAAACATGACCGTGCAGCCTGTGATGCTGATTTTATGAACCAAATCTATGCGCGCTCTTACCTTGAAGCTAACCGTGAAATTATGATTACAGGGCGCCTGATTTCAAAGCCGGATAGCGTTTTAGAATATTCATGCTTCGATCAGGCCGTCAGAGATACAGCGCAAATTGCTGCACCTATCTTTAGCAACTCGCAAGCCTGGAATGGTGGAGCTTACAGCAATGTGCCAAACCCAGGTTTTAACCCCCAGATGATTGCGTTTCCTCCCAATGTTAGGGTTGATATGGGCGCGCAGGGTCTCACAAACGCCCTGAATGCTGTTGTCATGAACAGCCTTAATAATTTTGTTAACACCAATAACTTTACGCATAGTTTTTTGGGCGGCAAGGCGACATTAGACGATACTGTTGGCGCGAATGTGGGGGCTGCGGGTGCTGCTTGTACGCATATGCGTGATGTCTGGCAATTGGCCAAATGTGAAAATATTAATGTTACAGATATGTTCAGAACGTTTGAACAACTTGCTGCTAATGATCCGAGAGATATCCCTTTAACAGGTTTACCCGCCTGCGGTAGCAATCATATTAATACCGATTTGATTCGTGTCGCCAATAATGATCCGCCGCCAGGTGCAGGACCCTTTGATGAGAATAGAGCAGGACAATATGCCTTTAAAGATCCTATATATCATTATCTGGAATTTATCACATGGCAAGATTGTGTTGCATCTCCCAATCCAGCCATTGGAAACAGAGTACCGATTCCAACCGGCGTGATTGTCAGTCAGCAAAGCTTTAATATTGGCGCCACAGGTCAGATAACCGTAAACGCAGCACAAACAAGAACATTTCCTGAACATGTTTGCCCGAATCCTAGCTGTCATTATCGCCTGGCTACCCAAAGTGGGGATATAGGCTTTGGCGCTGCTGGTGAATGTGTGCCGTAAATAATAAAGAGATAAATTGGTATTTGCGCAAAGCCTATAAAATCGAATACACTAGAAAGAAGAGCAAAGAATAATATGTTTCAAAAACTTAAGACATTTTACACACGTTTCTCCTTAAAAACTGGGGTCGCTTTTGCTGCTGCGCTGTTGTTTTCGCAAGCTGCGATTGCGCAATTTGCAGCCACGCCATGTGATCCAAATTATTATCAATCGCTAGAAGCGCGTGCATGGTTAGAAGCGCAGCGTGAGATTACACAGAATCAAAACCTTATTTTCAAGCCCGATAGCGTGCTGGAATATACATGCTTTGATCGACACCTTCAGGAACTTGCAGATCATGCTGATGAGATGTTTAGTGAAACAAATCGCTGGGGACCGACTATATTGCTTACGCCTGTTCCACAACCAATCCACATGGATAATGCCTTGACCTTATTGGTTGGCAATGCCGTTAGCACGTATGATGCATCAAATTACGGTGCTTCTCTTTTAGGAGGGCGTCTGGATGGAACAGGAGGCTGGGCACCGGCAACAGCACCTGCTGCTGCTTCTGGAACGTCTTATACGCCCGCCGCAACCATAACAGGTGGGAGCTACACATGTGACCTTATGCAAGCGGTTTGGCAAAAAGCAAAATGTATGAATTTCATTCCCAATGGCCCCGCTGCTGATGAGGATGGGTTTTTTACATTTGATCATTATGCAAACAATCCTGATAAAAGATTCCTGCCAACACGCTGTACAGGGCCAGGGGCTGCACTCTGGCAAACTAACATTGACACCGCTCTCCCCCCTCCCGGTGCGACAGTGCCATGGGAGTTTGATGATGTAGACACATATATGGATCACTTTTTCCCCACCGTTGGCGGCTGTGGTCCACCTGGAAGTTTAAACCGGGTAATGACAGGGCTGGTTGTGCAAAACACAGTTGGTATGACACCTCCTTTCTACTTTGAACATGCCTGTCTTGTTCCTGGCTGTCACTGGAATCCCACAGGGGCGGGAACAGCAGCGGCTCCTGCGACAAACGGGCAGTGCGTATTCCCATAGAGATGCCCCCTCAAATAAGACTGTTAGTCTTTCTTACTTGATAGCATTGCCAGAACCGCTTTTTCAAAAACAGGATTACTCTCTTTTAAGTTGAGCATTTTTTCGACTGACTCAATGTTTTTATGACGATCAATGAACAAATCTTCTGATCCTTGCGATGCTTTTGCACTGCCTTTCTGCTGTTCCATTTTGTTTTGTAATTGTGTGAGCAAGCCTGGGTGCTCTTTTTGAATTTTTTGCCGCGTCTTTGAAAGCTGCATTAAAATAAGCTTACGCAGCTCTGGTTTCTTTTCATTGCTATAAATACGTTTCATGGCTTTATTTTATAAGCATTTTTCTTTACACCCTATTAATAATGTTAAAAATTTACACACTCATAACGTCATGCTCCAAGCTACCTTTAGAGATATTGCTACGATATCGTCTCTTAATGGGTAAAGAAGACCCGATAAGAGTCAATGAAAGGCGTGGCAATTATACTCTAAAAAGGCCTTCAGGCAGGCTTGTATGGCTGCATGCTGCGAGCGTTGGCGAAGCACAGTCTGCTATGGTTTTGATTCACGCGCTGTTAGAAAAGTTTTCTGATATAAAAATCCTGGTGACAACAGGTACTAAAACCTCAGCGCAGTATATGGAAAAAAATCTTCCTGAACGCGCTTTTCATCAATTCATGCCGCTTGATCACCCAAAATGGGGACAGCGTTTTTTGGATCATTGGAAGCCTGATTGTGTTTTCTGGATGGAATCCGAACTTTGGCCAAATATGTTGATGCATATAAAAAAGCGCAATATTCCAGCTCTTCTGATCAATGCACGCCTGTCACATGCATCTTTTCAGCGCTGGTCATTATTGAGAAACAGTATTTCTGAAATCTTATCGGCATTTACAAATATCCTGACGCAAACTGAAAATGATGCTGTGAACTTTAAAAAACTAGGGGCAAAAAATGTTATCCACAGCGGAAATTTAAAATATAGTGCGGCGCCCCTTTCTTGTGATGAAGAGTCTCTAAAAATGCTTCAACAGAGCACTGAAAATCGCCAGCTAGTTGTGTACGCAAGCACGCATGATAATGAAGAAGAGATGGCCGCTAATATCCATCTGCTTTTAGAAAAAAAGTTTCCAAAACTGTTATCAATTATCATTCCGCGTCACCCTGAGCGCGGTACTGATATCTATGAAACTCTTCAAAAAAAGCATCAAGGGGTTATTATACGAGGGCATGAAAAAAGATTGCCCGACCATAAAACCCGTATTTATATTGCCAATACATTAGGGGAGATGGGATTATTTTATCGCCTCTCCAACATTGTCTATGTCGGGCGTTCTTTGAGCAAAGATGGTGGAGGCGGGCATAATCCTCTGGAACCAGCATTGTTAAATTGCGCTGTTCTGCACGGGAGCAATATTCAAAATCTGCAGGATATTTATGATGATATGCTTTCTCACAAAAGTTGTATTGCTGTTCAGGGGCAAGAAGAGCTTGTCGATCGCCTGGATCTGCTGCTTTCTGATAAAAAATCATGTGATGATTTTATGAATCGTGCACTGACCTTTGCGAATACCAAAACACACATTATTGACATTGTACTGCAATATGCGTTTCCTATGGTTGAAAAAGGAGATCGTCATGGCGCGTAAAACACCTTCATTCTGGTATCCTCAATCCCCGGAACAGTTATCCCTTCAAGCTCGTTCTTTAAAACCTATCTCATGGCTTTATAAATTTGGATTTAGACTGCATCAGGGTTCTGTTAAAGCACAAAAAGCGCATATACCTGTGATATGCATAGGCAATCTAAGCGCTGGTGGAACCGGTAAAACGCCAACTTGTATTAGCTTTATGAGGCATGTTAAGGATGCGGGTATCGCAAAAAATCCATTTTTTTTAATCAGGGGTTATGGAGGCGCAGAGCGAGGGCCGCTCATTGTTGATCTTGAAAAACATAACGCATGGGATGTTGGTGATGAGCCGCTTATTCTTGCCAGGCATGCTTCGACTATTATTTCGGCGGATCGTTATGAAGGTACCAATCTTGCGGCATTGAATGGTGCGGATCTTGTTATTATGGATGACGGCTTGCAAAATCCCGGCATTCAGAAAGATTTAAAAATTATTGTTATTAATGGTGAGATGGGATTTGGAAATGGTTTAATGATCCCCGCAGGACCTTTACGTGAACCTCTTGATGAAGGGCTTGCCAAGGCAGATGCGTTTTTTCTGATTGGTGAAGATACTGCCAGTGTGGCTGATATTTTGCCTAAAAACATCCCTGTCTTTTATGCCAACCTAGAGGCAGATGCGAACACACTGCCATCAAAAAGTAAGGACTATATTGCATTTGCAGGGCTGGGATATCCAAAAAAATTCTTTGATTTTTTAAAGTACAAACTTGGTTATAATATTATTGAGGAATATGCCTTTGCGGATCATTGCCCTTATACACGAAAAGATTTGCAAATTTTACGCCAAAAAGCCAAGGATGCAGGGGCGCAACTGTTAACGACTGAAAAAGATTTTTTACGCCTTCCCGGCGGGTATAAAGGCAACATTCATACTATTTCGGTTTCTATGTGTTTTGAAAACCCGGAAGCACTTCAGCATTTTATCGCACATAAAATCCTGTCACTGACTAAAGAGGCTGCATGACACAATTGCGGTATCTATTAGAGGCTGCACTCCTCCATAGTTTACTTTTTATATTTAGTCTTATGTCACCGATCCACGCCTCGAATATTGGCGGGATTATTGGGCGAACCATAGGAGCTCGGCTTGGCGCATCACGAAAAGCCATACGCAATCTGGAAAAATCCATGCCAGAGATGGACACAGGTGAACAATCAAACGTGATTGCCGATATGTGGGAGAATTTAGGGCGTCTTATTGCTGAATATGCGCATCTTGAGACTATAGCGCGAGATTATACGATCATTGAGGGGCTTGAGACCTTACAACCCTATATCGATGGTGAACGCTCTGCTATTTTCATCGGCGCGCATTTGGCGAATTTCGAAGTCCCTGCCCTTTGTGCGTTTACGCAAACAGGTTTGGTCATTCATTCAACCTATCGCGCGCCAAACAACCCGCACTCTCATGCCTTATTAAACAAAATAAGGAGCTTGGATGGTAAGCTTAAAGCATTTCCAAAGTCTAAAACCGGTGGCCGCGCTTTGATGAAAGCTGCAAGAGAAGGTGGAAATATAGGTATTTTAATTGACCAGAAATATAATGAAGGTGTCAGTGTTCCATTTTTAGGGCGTGAAGCCATGACCAATCCGGTTTTTGTACAGCTTGCGCAGAAATTCGGGCATGATTTAGTGCCGATACGCATTATCCGTGAGACAAATTGCCACTTTCGTTTTATCATTGAGAAGCCTTTGGTTTTCGAAAAAGGCGAGCCAGTTGAGTCTGTTATTACGAAGGCTAATGCGAGGCTTGAAGCATGGATAAAAGATAAACCGGGACAGTGGTTATGGCTGCATAGACGGTGGAAGGAATAAAAGATGAGTGAATTTGATTATGATTATTTTGTGATTGGCGCAGGATCTGCGGGAGTGCGCTCGGCGCTGATTGCTGCTGCACATGGCGCGAAAGTCGGGATTGCGGAGCGCTCACAATTGGGCGGAACATGCGTTAATTTGGGCTGTGTTCCCAAAAAGATCATGGCTTACGGCGCGGATTATCATGGGCATTTTAAAGATGCAAAAGGCTATGGCTGGGCTGTGCCGGATCATATTGACCTCGACTGGAAAACTCTGATTGCTAATCAACGTGCAGAAGTGGCAAGGCTCAATGGCGCTTACGAGAATACGCTCAAAAATGCAGGCGTAGACATTATCGAAGGGCATGCGCGATTTTTAAGCCCGCATAAACTGGAAGTTTTCGGGCAGGACATTACAGCTGATAAAATCCTCATTGCCGTTGGCGGCAGGCCACGCATCCCGCATCAACAAGGCGGTGATTTGATGGCAACATCTGATGCGATGTTTAGCTGGCCGGAACGCCCGCAAAAAGCTGTTATTATTGGCGGCGGCTATGTCGCGGTTGAGTTTGCGCATATTTTACGCGGCATTGGCGCAGAGGTCGATTTAATCTATCGCGGTGATCTCTTTTTAAAAAGCTTTGATCGTGATTTATCGGCACATTTAGCGGATGAAATGCGTAAACAAGGGATTGGCCTGCATTTTAATGACGATCTGGAATCGTGCGAGAAGACCGATGACGGGTATGTTATTTACACAAATGCGGGATTAAAATTTGAGTGCGATACGCCGCTTGCCGCGATCGGGCGCGAGCCTGTTGCCGATGAGCTTGGCCTTGATGTTGCTGGCGTTTTGCTGGCTGAAAATGGGCAGATTGATGTAAATGAGGATTACCAGACCTCACAGCCGCATATTTATGCATGTGGGGATGTGGCCAACCACAATCACCTGACCCCCGTTGCGATTAAAGAGGGGCATGTGATTGCAGACCGGCTTTTTAACAATCAAAATAACCGCTATGTGAACTATGAGAATATTGCTACGGCGATTTTTTCCGATCCTCCTATCGGGACAATTGGATTAAGTGAGCAAGAAGCGCGTAATCAGGGATTTGAGATAGAGGTTTTTAAAAGCAATTTTACGCCGATGCGCAATCAACTTGCGCAGAAACAAGAAAAGACTCTGATGAAAATGATTGTTGATCAAAAAACGGATATCGTTTTGGGGCTGCATATGATTGGGCTGGACGCACCGGAAATTATGCAGGGCTTCGCGGTTGCAATGAATATGGGCGCAACAAAAGCCGATTTTGACCGCACCATGCCGATCCACCCGACATCTGCGGAAGAATTTGTGACGATGCGTTAATTAATCACCTGATCATCACCTTTATGCGTTGCAGGTACAAGGAAATCTGCATGCATAGGCTTTGAAAAGGGTTGATTGCCGTTTTTGACGTCTTCTTCTGCCAGAGCATAAATACGCGCTATATTCGCGGCATATAATTTCTGTCCTGCATCTGAAAGAAAGTGGCGCTGGCAGATTTGATTAAGGAATGCCACAACATCTGCTGGATAGGCTTTATCTTCTTTAAATTCTTCCATAATAAGTCCAGTTTCATATTGGGTAATTTCGTATGTCATACCCGCTGACGTAGCGATATCAGCTTCATGCATAAACAGACATAATGTTGTCAGCGCTTTATCTTTTTCTAAAATTTTTAAATTCTCAGATAAATTAAGTGTATGCGCCTTCGAATTTTCGCCCATAAAATGAAAGCGATATGCTGCCTTCATTTGCATCATCGGATTTCCTGGATCATCCAAAGGAGAGACATCCGTTGTCAATAAAATAGCAAAGATTGCCTGTAATGTCTTTTCATCGCAGCCAACAGCCTTCAGATAAGGTTTGGCCGTCTCGAAGGAGTGCTTTTCTGCGCGCCCCTCGATATGAACGCCTTTGATCCAGTTGCCTTGCCCATCATGATCCAGATCATGAATGCAAACTGACGATAAGAGGATACAAACCTCTTTTATGCTGAGCGCGCGCACTGTGTTTTCGTATATCGCATTATGGCACATTATCATGCGAATAGCCTGTGCAAGGACTTTACGGAAATGCATGTTGTTGTGATATTTCGTATTATTACGCACGTCTCCTAAAATGGCAGAGACTATCAGCATATTGAGATCGTCCGGTGCGGGTTGTATATCCAACTCATCTAGTAAAAATAAGCATAGCGCTAATAGTGAGGGAGGATTTTTTTGAAAATGCCATTGTCGGAACAGGCTTTCAACATCCTCTGTTGCAGCTTGTGCCTCAACGCCTGATTTCAAAAGTGAAATGGCATTTTTGTAAAGAAAATCCAGATGTTCTTCCAGAAAATGAATACTTTGTGTTACTGCATGATCAAGATGCTTTGCGTCAGGCCACGACAAGTCTTTGCTAACCTTTAAAAGCATGGCTGCATTTGCATTCATTTTTTCTTCTAGATCTTCGGCCACTTGTGGTAAGTTGATGTTATATTGCATTTATTTATAATTGTTATTCAGCTACTATAAAACATCATACCATAACTTTTTTGCCATAGGAATAAAAACTAGTTCTGGACATAAATATACTTTAGTATTATTTGTTAAACAACATTTAATACTTAAACTTGGGAAGAATAATGACAGCTCAACATATCGCTAAAAATTGGAGTCCTGATAGCTGGAGATCAAAGCCTGTGCTTCAAATGCCTGCTTATGATGATATGGCAGGGCTTAAAGCTGCTGAGACTGAGCTTCATGACTTGCCGCCACTGGTTTTTGCCGGTGAAGCGCGCGCTTTACAGCGCCAGCTTGCGGATGTTGCGCATGGAAAAGCATTTTTGCTACAGGGCGGTGATTGCGCTGAAAGTTTTTCTGAATTTAGTGCGAATAAAATCCGGGATACGTTTCGGGTTATACTACAAATGGCTGTGGCGTTGACTTATGGCGGGGCTTTACCAGTTGTTAAAGTAGGGCGTATTGCCGGACAATTTGCCAAGCCGCGCTCGAGTGATACGGAAACAAAGGACGGCGTGACTTTGCCAAGTTATCGTGGTGATAACATTAATGCGCTTGAATTTACCGCCGAAGCTCGTATTCCAGACCCGCAACGCTTGATTCAATCCTATCATCAGGCATCTGCGACTTTGAACCTGTTACGCGCCTTTTCCAAGGGTGGTTATGCGGATTTAAATCGCGTACATGGCTGGAATCTGGATTTTGTTGAAGATAGCCCTCTAAAAGAACGTTATGAGGATTTAGCCACGCGCATTGATGATGCTTTGCGTTTTATGGCGGCTTGCGGTGTAAATGCGGAAACCGTTCCGGCTATTCGGCAGACTGACTTTTACACATCGCACGAAGCTTTGCATTTGAATTATGAAGAGGCAATGACCCGTAAAGATAGCTTAACCGGTGATTATTACGATACATCTGCGCATTTCTTATGGATTGGAGCGCGTACGCATCAGGCGGAAAATGGCCAGATTGAATTTATACGCGGCATTCATAACCCGCTTGGCTTAAAATGCTCTCCTGCGCTGGAGCCAGATGAGCTGATAAAACTTATTGATACTGTGAATCCGCAGAATATTGCAGGGCGACTAACGCTGATTGCGCGTATGGGACATGATCAGGTTGAAGAAAAGCTTGCCCCGCTTGTGCGCCGCGTCAAAGAAGAAGGCCGCAGCGTTGTCTGGTCCTGCGATCCCATGCATGGCAATACCTTTCAATCGGAAACGGGCTATAAAACCCGCCGCTTTGAGCAAATATTACAAGAAGTGCGTGGCTTCTTTGCTGTTCACAAGGCCGAGGGGACACATCCGGGCGGCGTTCATTTTGAGATGACCGGCGACGATGTGACGGAATGTGTCGGCGGCGCCTATCAGATTGCTGATGAAGATTTATCCAGCCGTTATCACACAGCATGTGATCCGCGCCTGAATGCGAATCAAGCTCTGGAGCTTGCCTTTCTGATCGCTGATGAGCTAAAGGCTGTGCGTAATAGCGAGGCTATCACGCCGATTGAAGCAGCGGCGGCTGAATAATGATCAGCATCACACTGGCCCAAATTAATCCAACTGTTGGGGATTTGGATGGCAATGCGGGTAAAATTTTAGATATCTGGAAACACGCATCGGGCGATCTTGTTGTTTTTCCTGAATTGGTATTAAGCGGATACCCGCCTGAAGATCTTATTATTAATCCCAATTTCATAGATTCTGTTAATTCTTGCATCAATAATTTGCTGCGGATAAGTAAAAATTTTTCTTCCGGAGCCTTAATAACTGCGCCCTTACAAGATAATGGAGAGATTTATAATGCTGCACTCCTTTTGCACAAGGGAAAAATTATTGCAACAACCTTTAAACATCATCTTCCGGATTATGGTGTTTTTGATGAAAAACGTGTTTTCACAGCGGGAGACTTGCCAGATGTCATAGATTTTAACGGGGTTAAGCTTGGCATCATGATTTGTGAAGATATGTGGCACAATGATGTTGCTGAACATCTAAAATCACAAGGGGCTAAGATTTTAATCGTCCCCAATGGAAGTCCATGGCGGGTTGGCAAAGAAAATATACGTATTGAGCATGCGAAAAACCGTGTTTTGGAAACTGGATTGCCACTGGTCTACTTGAATCAGATTGGCGGGCAGGATGAGCTTGTTTTTGATGGAAACTCTTTTGTGATGAATGCGGATGGTGTGGTCACGCAACGCTTAAAAGCATTTGAGGAGGATATTCAGCAATACTGTCATTTCGAGCAAAGCGAGAAATCTCAAGATATTACCACAGTAAACGCATGTGGCGTTGGGAATGACAATTGGCAGATATACGAAGCATTAAAACTCGGGCTTCGTGACTATGTTTTGAAAAACGGATTTAAAAAGGTACTGCTTGGCTTATCTGGCGGTATTGACAGCGCACTAACGGCTGCTATCGCGGTTGATGCACTGGGCGCAAAAAACGTACGCTGCATAATGCTCCCCTCGCCTTTCACCTCACAAGAAAGCCTTGATGATGCGAAAGAATGCGCAGACATGCTTGGTGCTTCCTATGAAATTTTGAACATTCATGATGCGATGCAAGCATTAGAAGGCACAATCCCCGACCTTAACGGGATTGCGCATGAAAATATGCAGAGCCGGATACGCGGCCTTATATTGATGGCGCTATCCAATGCAAGTGGCGCGATGCTGCTCACAACGGGCAATAAATCAGAGATGGCGGTGGGATATGCAACACTTTACGGGGATATGAATGGCGGATTTAATCCGCTAAAAGATGTTTACAAAACCAAAGTCTATGAATTGGCGGCATGGCGCAATGCGCAAGGACTTGCCATCCCCGAACGCATTTTGACCAAAGCACCATCTGCGGAGTTACGGGATAATCAAACCGATCAGGATAGTTTGCCGGAATATGATGTTCTGGATGATATTTTAAAAGGGTTGATTGAAAACCATGACAGCTTCAATGTTATCGCAGCGCGCGGACATGATTTGGAAATCATTAAAAAGGTCGCACACCTTCTCAGGATTAATGAATATAAACGGTATCAAGCGCCACCGGGTCCTAAAATAACCACGCGCGCTTTTGGGCGTGATCGGCGTTATCCGATGACGAACCACTATAAATTTGATTGAAAAACCAGACCTGGATGTTTATTTATCCTTTAAAAGGATTTTATTTATGACTGTACGCGTACGTTTTGCACCCTCTCCCACCGGAATGCTGCATGTCGGCAATGCCCGAACAGCGCTGATTACATGGCTATTTGCACGCAATCAGGGCGGGCATTTTCTCTTGCGGATTGATGATACGGATCCGTCGCGCTCGAAAATTGAATATGAGAAGGCCATTGAAGAAAGCCTGCAATGGCTTGGTTTGAATTGGGACAAAAAGGAAAACCAGAAAAACCGCCTTGATCGCTATGATGCGCAAATTGAAACATTAAAGGCAGATGGCAGGCTCTATGCCTGTTATGAAACGCCGGAAGAATTATCATTAAAGCGCAAATCGCTTTTATCACGCGGTAAGCCGCCGATTTATGACCGTGCTGCGCTGGATTTAAGTGCGCAAGACATTGAAAGCTTTGAAGCCGCAGGGCGCAAGCCACATTGGCGTTTTAAGCTCCTGGCTGACCCTATTCACTGGAAAGACCATGTGCGCGGCGATGTAACGTTTCACGGTAAGGATTTATCCGATCCTGTTGTTCTGCGTGAGGATGGAAGCCCGTTATATCATTTATGTTCAGTGATTGATGATATTGATTTCGGCATTACGCATGTTGTACGCGGGGAAGATCATGTCTCCAATACAGCAACGCATGTGCAGATGTTTGAGGCGCTAGGCGGCAGCGTGCCTGATTTTGCACATTTGCCGCTGATTTCCGATGCCGAAGGCGGGAAGTTATCCAAACGCCTCGGCTCTCTCAGCATCATTGATATTCGTGATACAGAAGGTCTTGAGCCTATGGCGGTTTCAAGTCTTTTGGCGCGTTTGGGGACATCAGAACCAATTGAAGCTTTTGATAGCATTCAGCCGCTTATAGATAGTTTCGGGTTTGATAAATTCTCCCGCGGAACGCCGAAACTTGATCCTGATGAGCTACTGCGCCTGAATTCAAAGATTATTCATGAAATCTCTTATGCGGATGTTCAAGAGCGTCTTTCCAACATGGGATTGCAAGACCTTGATGAAGACTTTTGGAATGCGGTTAGGGGTAATCTAGAAAAACTATCCGATATCAAAGCATGGTGGGATGTTGCGAAAGGCCCCGTTAGTCCGGTTATCGAAGATGAGAATATAGCATATATTGCAGAAGCTTTGGCGGCCATGCCCCCTGCCCCGTGGAATGAAAATACATGGGGTGAGTGGACAGGTGCATTGAAAAAGACTACTGGCCGTAAAGGACGACAGCTTTTTATGCCTTTACGCCAGGCCTTAACCGGCATGGATCACGGCCCGGATATGCCAAGCCTTCTTTTACTGATTGGCCCGGAAAAGGCGCAGGAAAGGCTTTCCATGGAAAAAGCGATAGCAATCTAAAGTTTGCATAAAATATTGACAAAGCTTTACAATCTATGTTAATGTTAACATAAATTTATATCACGTTACTGGAAGGGCTTGCCATGGCATATAAAAAAAGAGACAAGCGAGGAAATGTTAGAATTGACGGTCAAATCGTAGACACCTTCAATGCAGCCGATTTTCCGCCGGAAGATCGAAAAGGTCCCCTTTTTGACGCTTTTGGCTATGCTAAACAAAAAGAGGCACATATACCTGAGGGTGAAAGAATTAAATTTACGCCTTACGAAGACAGAGACCATGTAAAAGCAAAAGTAGAAGTTATTCTGGAACCTGCCGATTCTTCAAAAATACAGGCTCTTCAGCAACATATCAGAAATAGAGAATCACAATTTAAAGAGTCGCCAAACAGAAGCTCATGGACTGACTTCCATCCTGCAGTAGATGACGAAACTGGGGAGCTCTATAATTTTCATGTTAATGAATCAGGAACGGGTGTTGTATTTGACGTTGAAAGCGATGGAATTGAAACAATTAAAAAAATTATGTCCAATATTTTTTATTCAACACAAATACGCGGATCTCTTGAGCATGATGAGACAACGAATACAGTATCAATTCGTGTTGATAGCAATAAAATTGGTTATGATGGAAACCCTGCCCCGGCATCGCAAACTGCTGATTTGGATGATCTAGGCATGTAATAGAAGTTTCTATATTATAAGAACATTCATTATAATCGTCATTGCAGGCTTTATGCCTGCAATTTATTGTCCAGATGAAAGGTTGATTACACGGACAAGCCGTGTCATGACGTATTGTCTATGTTTAATCAAATCGCCATTATCCTTGTCCACCCGCAAATGGGAGAGAATATCGGCGCAGCGGCGCGTGCGATGGCAAATTTTGGCCTTTCCGATTTACGGCTTGTCTCCCCGCGTGACAGCTGGCCGAATATGCGCGCGATAGATATGGCCTCTGGCGCTTTTGATGGAATCGTAAAACCACAAATCTATGATAGTTTTTCAGAATCCGTTCAAGATCTTCACAAACTTTATGCGACGACTGCACGTGCACGGGATATGGTGAAGCCTGTTTTTACACCAGATGCGGCGATTGAGGATGGGGTTAAGCATCTTGTCCGCGAAGGATCTAAAATCGGATTTGTGTTTGGCCCGGAAAGGACGGGGCTGGAGAATGAGGAATTATCGCGGTGTCATGCGATTATCAATGTCCCAACAAACCCGGAGTTTTCATCTTTGAATTTGGGGCAATGTGTTTTGCTGATTTGTTATGCACTCTCGCAAAAACTCATAACTGCAAAAGGTTATCAAATCCCAATGGGCGATAGTTTTCCGGCGTCTTTTGAAGAGCTGGATGGGTTTTTAATGCGTTTAGAAACATCTTTAGATAATGCGGGCTTTTTTAAAAGTAAGGATTTAAAGCCGTCAATGGTAAAGAATATCAGGAATATTTTTATGCGCGGCGATTTAAGCGATCAGGAGGTGAGGACTTTACAAGGGATACTCACCGCCCTCATTAAAAGTGAGTCGCACTAAGCTGCTACTGCGCGACCAGCATTCAACGATATCATTGCTTTCATGAGACGGTCAATGAGGTCAGCAGTCATACCATCCTGATAAATTGGTTTAGCCTGAGCAAGCATATCCTCATTCAAGTAAGCGACTTTTGTGCCGTTATACATTTTCTTTGTTGCGGCACCCATGGCTTGCAATGCACTTGCTTCATTTTCATCTGTAAAGAGGGCTGATACATGGTAGCGTCCATTAACCACCTGAACATGGTCACATAATTGAACATTTTGTGTTCCAATTGTTACAGACCCGACTTTATCGTTGTTATGGCGTGTGACTATTTCCTGATAATTCATCTTTGTTTCCCGTGTTTAATGCGTTAATAAATCGTTAACATAATAATACATAAACTGAATGCTTAATGCAAAGTTAATTTTATTATCATTTAAAATCAATTACTTACAGACGATACCCTTAAAGCCTAACATGCAAAAAGCCGCTTTAAAATCTTAAAGCAGCTTTTTATCTTATTCTTCCACAATACCTAACGAGAATAGAATTCGACCACTAGCTGCGGCTCCATTTGTACCGGATAAGGTACATCTTCGAGTTTTGGAGTCCTCAGGAAAGTTACTTTCATTGCTTTGTGATCCACCGTGATATACTCCGGCACTTCACGTTCAGGCGTTTGTGTTGCCTGAATAACCATAGGAATGGTTTTGCCCTTTTCACGCACCTCAATCACGTCGCCTTCTTTGACAATATAAGATGGGATATTCACAACCTTGCCATTTACGGTCACATGCTTGTGGTTAACAAATTGACGTGCGCCAAAAACAGTTGGTACAAGTTGTGCACGGTAAATAACAGCATCAAGACGGCGCTCCAAAAGGCCGATAAGGTTTTGACCTGTGTCACCTTTCAGACGGTCTGCTTCTTTGTAGTAACGGCGGAATTGCTTCTCACCAATGTTACCGTAATAACCTTTCAGCTTTTGCTTGGCTTGTAGCTGTAGACCATAATCAGATTGTTTTCCACGACGACCACCTGCACCATGCATACCCGGTGCTGTTTGGCGTGTGTTAAAAGGCGATTTTGGACGCCCCCATATATTAGCGCCCATACGACGATCAATTTTATGCTTTGCAGCAATGCGCTTACCGCTCATAGTTCAAGTCCTTTCTTAGACTGTATGTTTATTTATGTCCCGATTTCCCTTATGGGATTGAATAGCTTCAACACGAGCCTTATGCCCGCTTTTCAGGAATAACTGGATTTATAATGGTTTTTTGTCAGAAGTCAAAAGAAAAATGCGGCCACTTTGTACGTGCCGCATTTCCAGCAATGGGTTAATGACCAAGCCTAAACAGAATTAATCTGTTTTAAAAATGTTTTTACATTATCCTGAAGCGACGAGACTGACTGCGCAGCCTCCTGAACCGATTGCATCATAACATTAGATTGTGACATGGTTTCATTCGCGCTATTTGCAACATCAGTAACTTTAGAGCTAACCTCTGTTGTACCGGATGATGCCTGATCGCTTGCGCGGCTAATCTCATTTGTCGTAGCTGATTGCTCTTCAACCGCCGCTGTCACGCCAGTGATCATCTCTTTTAACGTTGTCATTGATGTGCTGATTTCTGCCATCGCATGGACAGATTCCTGCGCAATTTGCTGAACGGTTTTGATTTGATCAGAAATTTCTTCAGTAGACTGTGTTGTCTGCGCAGCCAGCCCCTTAACTTCGTTTGCAACAACCGCAAAACCTTTGCCGGCTTCTCCAGCTCTTGCGGATTCAATAGTTGCATTCAGAGCCAGCAAATTCGTCTGTTCAGCAATGTCATTAATAATGTTAACAACCTCACCAATTTTTTCCGATGTTTCCGAAAGATTACGAACAATAACATCCGTCTTCTCTACAGATTGTACTGCTGTACTAACTGCATCCAGTGAGCGTTGCATATTTGATGATATTTCCTGTACAGAAGCAGACATTTCTGTCGTTGATGCAGCAACTGTTTGCACACTGGATGATGCCTCTTCTGCAGCAGCGGCTATAGCTGTTGCCTGCTCATTTGTCGTGTTTACAGCTTGCTGAACGGAGTCATTTGATCCTTTCATTGTATTCATTGCACTATGAACACTTTCCAGCAATTGTGAAACACTGCCTTCAAACGTCTTAGTCATCTCATCACGCTTTTTAAGGCGCTCTTTTTCAACCTGCTCAAGAGCACGCTGTTCTTCTTGTAACCTGCGTGTCTCTTTCATATTTTCCTGAAACACCTTCAACGCCTTTGTAATATCGCCAATTTCATCGCCGCGCTCAAGACCGGAAATCTCAAATTCCATATCACCATCCGCAAGACGTTTTGTATCTTCTGTTACAGTGTTAATTGAGCGTGATAGCATTCTCGAAATAAGAACTGACGCTGCAATCCCTACAAGAACACAAAATACTGCAATAATAATTGTGATTTTTGAAATACTAATAACTTTTGCTTGTGCTTTAGGACCGAGTTCGTTCTGATAACCCACTGAATAATCCGTAAGTTCATCAATTGTATTGTTCATTTCCGGCCCTATTTTATCAAGTCCGTTAATCAAAAATTCATTTCGCTGATTAATTGAATTTGAAACCTGAGAAAACAATGTTTTATATTCGGCTATGCCATTAATTGTATCATTTGCAAGCTTTCGCCTTTCTGGGTTCTGAAGGGATTGCAAAAGTGTCTTCATGGCATTTGTTGTTTTATCGAATTCCTTAAGTGCACGATCCATTTCTTTAGCATCGTTATTAAGTAGAAATTTTGCAGCATAAAGACGCCCAAGCATAAAAGGCTCCTGCGCCGCACCAGCATAATTTGCAGCCTCTACGTCTCCATCACGATACGCTGTTGTTCGAATTGATGTTATATATCTTCGTAGTTCCGGACCCAGCTTATCCATTTTTGCAACATACTGATTCCGTAGATTTTGCTTTTGGACCGCCTGATCAAATGTGCTTCTGTAGGCTTGCGCCAACTGATTGACCCTGGCAAATTTTTCCTGTGCATCAGCAGACATAGAATCTCTAATATGGCTGATATCGATATTAATAAGCTCATCTGTATTTTCATGCAGGCTTTTGACATTATCTTCGCTTTGGTTAATACGATACTTCATGACTGCCAGGCGCGCCTCTAGAAGATCTTCAAGCAATTCGTTAGCAACAAGGGTTTGGCGCGCTGTTGCACGATATTCAGTAAAAATACCGCCAAGGTTTTTAGTTCCAACAAAAGCGAAAGTAGAAAGCAACAGGAGCATAGTCAAAATCAAACCAAACGCTCCATATAATTTTGTCGTGATTTTAATATTATTTAGCTTGTCAATAAAGCTCATGAGATCTTCTCCTGCTTAATTATCTGTTTGTGAAAGCAATTACGCAGAACGATATGTATTTCTCTTAATTATCAAATAATATCTGTTAAAAAAAGATCAATAAAATTCGAATATTCTGCACATTTTTTCAAACTTTTCTCCTTAAAAAACAGAATACAAATATAGACACCAGCTTGACTAACCACTATGACACTATGTGTTGTTTTTGTAATCGAATCCAGAGGAACACAAATGTATGCTTAGGCTTGTTCATCGTTTTAACCTGACTGATAACCCCAAAGCGGATATGCTCTCGGGTCTGACCGTGGCCCTCGCACTTGTACCGGAAGCAATTGCTTTTGCCTTTGTTGCTGGTGTTGAACCTTTGGTGGGGCTTTATGCAGCATTTTTTGTCGGGCTGATCACGTCTGTTTTTGGCGGACGCAGCGGTATGATTTCCGGCGCCACGGGTGCGATGGCGGTTGCCATGGTCGGGCTTGTGATGGTTTATGGCGTGGAATACCTGTTTGCTGCTATCGTTTTAACGGGGATTATTCAGCTATTAGCTGGAATCTTTAACCTTGGAAAATTTATTCGGCTTGTCCCCCATCCCGTCATGCTTGGCTTTGTAAATGGCCTTGCGATTGTTATTTTCCTGGCACAGCTTGGCCAGTTCAAAGCACAAGAAGCCGTAAAAGCCGTTGCCGATCATGGCCACGAAGTCAGCCATAGCGCGATTAATGTTCTATTTGATGGAAACTGGATGCAAGGAAACGCACTTTATTTGATGGTCGGCCTTACGCTTTTGACAATGCTAATTATTTTTATATGGCCCAAATTGCCAAAAATCGGGACATTCATCCCTGCCCCGCTTGCTTCTATCTTAATTGTATCTGGCCTGGTGATCGGCTTTAACCTTGATACACGGACAGTGGGTGACCTTGCGAGTGTTGCCGGCGGTCTGCCTGAATTTCATATCCCGATGGTGCCGCTAACGTTTGAGACGCTGATGATTATCCTGCCCATTGCTTTTACTTTAGCAGCTATTGGTTTGATCGAGAGCCTTTTGACACTAACCCTGATTGATGAAATAACAGAAACACGCGGACGCACCTCTCAGGAATGTATGGCACAAGGCACTGCAAACCTGACATGCGGATTTTTCGGCGCTATGGGAGGCTGTGCGATGATTGGGCAGTCAATGATTAACATTAAATCAGGCGGTCGGGGTCGGTTATCAGGGATTACAGCAGCGCTTGCTCTTCTATGCTTTATCCTGTTTGCATCACCCCTAATTGAACAAATCCCTCTCGCGGCGCTTACGGGGCTCATGATGATGGTAGTGATCGGAACTTTTGCCTGGGCGTCAATTCGAATTATGCATAAAATCCCAATGGAAGATGCCTTTGTCATCATCCTCGTGACCGGTGTAACCATTGCTTATGATCTGGCATTAGCAGTGATCGTTGGGGTTATCGTTTCCGCCCTTGTCTATGCATGGAAATCAGCGAAAAACATTTGGGTGGAAGAGCATAATCCAGATGATGGGGAGGCAGGCCACAAAGTCTATAAACTGCATGGCCCGCTTTTCTTTGGCTCTATCGCCCAGTTTAAAGATCTTTTTCACCCCAAAAACGATACGGATGCGCAGGATATTGTCATTGATTTTAAACATGCGCGCGTTTGGGATCATTCAGCCCTGGAAGCGATTGATGCGCTCGCCTCAAAATACAAGGAAGCAGGAAAGAACCTCCATCTCGTGCACCTTTCCCCTGACTGTCAATTATTGCTGAAAAATGCAAAAGATCTTGTAAAGATCAATATGATTGAAGATCCGCAATATGGTGTTGTAACCGATTATGTTGACGTTATTGAAAAATCATAGTTGCCGTGATGCGTTTTTAGGTATAATAGATAACTGATAAGGGCCAGTAGCTCAGTTGGTTAGAGCAGTCCGCTCATAACGGATTGGTCGCTGGTTCAAGTCCGGCCTGGCCCACCAACGCTTTCAAGGTTCATACCGAGCAGGGTTGTTTGGGCTTTTAGGAAAGAATTACTTTTCTAAACGTAACGGAAACACGTCGATGACGACCTAGCTTCACACCATCAACTATATCTGATTTTCGTGACGGAATAGCGTGCTTCCATTTATAACGTGCTTCACCAGACAAAATAATCAAGCTGTTTCTTTCCAGAAAAATGTCATGTTTTTCTTCGTCCGATGAGAACTGCATCATGACATCAGAGCCGAGGCTCAACGAGGCGATCACATCATCAAAACACGGAACGCAATCGATATGCGCTGATATCCCTTGCCCGGGTAGGTATTCGTTGATAATCGCTTGATCGGGTTTTTGTTTGAATAGATTTTCTGCAAACAATCGTTCTTGTAAATCACAAAGCCATGGTGGCAGCGTACCTAAGTAGCTCTCAGCTGAAACAGTGCGGGCTTTGTAATCGTATTGATACCCATAGTGTTGCACGCGGCGTTTTAAATTGCTGAGCCATGTTTGCGCGTCTATCGCCGTCAGTAAAGCATTGTGTTCTTCTTCGGAGATGAAATTCGGAAGATAGTACAAACCATTCATCTTTGGTACTTCAGGCTTTTGAATATCAAAGAGTAGATTCATTATTCTTCTTTCTGAAACACTCTGGTCACAAAGCGCTTATAATCGTCAATTGCGCTTTCATCATCGCATGTATTGGTATGAGAATAAGCGCGAAAAACTGATGGGTCAAAAGAATAGCTATCCACGATAGTACAGCCTGCAAAGTGTGCTGCATCCTCAAAATGAAAAACCCCATCATAATATGATGAATCAACGGTGGTAATAAAAATTTGACCATCAGGCGATAAATGAGCCTTTGCACTTTCGAGAAATTTTCTGACCATGACATGGTTTGGGTTTTGCCCGTATTTCGGGTCACGACTGCCAACATTTGGAAACTGGAAAATAATCGTATTATATTTACTTTTTCCAAGGCTAGTGCTTAAACGCGTGGCATCAACATCATGATACACCGTTGCTCCATGACAATTTAATAGAACGGCATTATCTTTTGTTTCATTTGATAACGCTTTTGGTTTTTCAAAAGTCGTTGCCGTCATGTGTGTAATCCCACATGGCAAAAATAAAAGGTTTTTTGCAAAACTCAAATTTCCTTCTCCAATCAACAAAGTATTTTCAAGGTTTTGCCATGGCTCTAATCTAGATGATAAAAAAGCTCTTACGGTGCTTTTAGTTGTATCAAACATAATAAAATCCTTAATTCTAGGAACGAAAAAACGCCGCAGATAAATCTGTGGCGTTTATGCTGATTATATTCCTATAAATTGATTGGATTGTCAAGAATACCGTCTAAGACCTGAAAGGTTTTTGTAAACGCGCTTCCCATTCCTCTCTTCCCATTCCTCTACGGTCTTGAACAAACGGTTCGATGTGGATGCATCAATTTACACCAAAACCTTTTCAATGTTTTTATCTGAAATGCTTCCATTCAGGAACCAGATCTATAGCCCCACACTTCTCAAGAAACTATAGCAATAAAAAAGTTGACATATAGGATTTGTCGTTTTAAAAGACATTATGAGTAGACAAGATCACAATAGAAGATTAAGAATTGCCCTTGAGGCGGTGCTTATCAATAAAAATAATATTGGTGAGGTTTTCGAAACAGTATCATTCCACCTTGATAATTACATGGAGCAAATTAAGGCCGACCTACCAGATGAGATACTTTTTGATTTTAAGAATCGAATTGAAAAAGCCGCCACTTTGTTAGGTGTCGATAAAGATAAATTAACCAAGGCTGCGGCTAATTATCCAAGATTATTTTTTACCTCTCCTGAAAAAATGGATGATAATGCAAAGGAAATCGCTAAATGCATTGGTACTACTAAAGCAAAGCTTTTACCCATTATGCTTAGCGATCCAAAGCTCTTCTATGAAAAAGCGGAAAAAATAAATAATAAATTAACACAAAACGCTGCGATTATTGGCGCTGCAAAAAAAGAGTTCGTAGCTGCTATACTAAAGCATAAAGCGCCAATGCGCTCTTACCAGTGCCCAGAAAAAACACGCAATAATGTAGAATATATTAGGGCTGCACATGCAAACGGCTACATTAAATCCAAGGATATTTCAAGGAGTTTACTAAATCACCATACTGTATTGGGCATTGCACCACGGAATACGCATTTACGATGCATAGATGCACATATTACCAAAGAAGCACCATCAAGTTTAACCAGTTTTTTTGCAAGGACGACTAAAAAGGAAATTGAGGAGCGCGTTATAAAGCATTATACGGACATGTTTAACAAAACAGGCAAAGGACAACGCACATTGCAGATATTAGCAGAAGCCCGCATCATTTCAAAACTACCCGACTGGTGTGAAAAACCAGAAAACCCTTTACGTAACCGCAATAGAAATGAACCTGCTCTAACTTAACAACGCTTTTTGGGCTTTAATCTACATTAGTATAAAATTCATATTTTATTGTGTATTCTATTTATTGGAACATAGAAAATGGACAGACTGCTTTAAGCAGTATTGATATGGATGAGCAAAAAAGACGATACTTTATCTAGTTTAAACGGCATTACAGCCAAATTATTGGCAAAGTTTCCTGAGGCTAAAACAGTAAGTATGCCGTTTCAGGGTAAAAAAGAACAAGATCCCGCAGGCTCTCTTTCAAAGGCATATATCACAGCCTTTTTCATTATCGCACTAATCAGCATGTTCGTTCATATTATAGCCTCTTCCATTACAGCCACACAGCAAACAAGCATTAAAAACTCTTATCGCATTAATCAGGAACGAGCGCTTGTTGAACAAATTTCATCCAGCTCTAAAAAATACCACTCTGTAGAAGAACGGCTAGACCTTGATATTATGCAGCAAGCTATTAAAAATCTTGAAGAAAATCATAAAAACATCAATTTAGCACTGAAAGAGAGCAGTTTTCTCAATCCACCAAGTGAAACGCTCAATAAAATTTATTACACGGACCCATTCTTTTTAAGCAAAAATATAACAGCCTATATCGAAAAGGCTAAAATTTACGCAAGCTATGAAGTGACTGATAAAAGTCAGGAACGTATTGAATCATATGAATTTTTACAGCGTAATGCACGTTTATTACTGCAACCTCTTCTCAATAAAGCTCTTGCTGACTATCAAAGTGAAGTAATCGAAAAAATTGAATTTTATCATGCTATTCAACTTGGAGGGCTTTTAATTGTTTTAATTGTACTTTTGATTGAAGCTGCTTTCATTTTTAACCCGCTTGTTTCAAAAACGCGCTCTTATCACAATATGCTTCTTAAACAGGCACTTGAAGATCCATTAACAGGCTTACCAAACCGCAGAGCCTTTATGAAGCGCTCTGAATCTGCCTTAAAGCGAGCATATAGAGACAATTCAGGATTTATAATTGCCCTTGCTGATCTTGATAAATTTAAGAGCATCAATGACAAATATGGTCATGACATAGGCGATGCTGTACTGAAACATTTCTCGTTTGTTTTGAAAAAGTCCTTCCGAGGTGGTGATATTTTGGGGCGTATTGGTGGTGAAGAATTTGCAATTCTGTTGCCTTCAGCAAATCATCCAGTTGCTAAAGATGCTCTGGAAAGATTTTGCCGTGATGTTGAAAACACACCCTGCCCATATATTTCCAAGGATGGCGTTGATGAAGTTTTAAATTACACCGTTAGCATTGGCTACACAAACCTGAATATCGATGAAGATTTTTCTATAGACTTTTTACTAAAAAAAGCAGACGAAGCTCTTTATCAAGCTAAAGAAGCTGGACGCAATAGAGCAGTATATTTAGAATCTTAAAAAATTAAACAGGGTTTTTTAGAACTCTGTTCACGCGCCTTTAAGTATCCAAGAAGCTTCTTAATTTGCGGGATCTTGACGGGTGCTTAAGCTTTCTGAGTGCTTTTGCCTCAATCTGCCGGATACGCTCGCGAGTAACGTTAAATTGCTGACCAACCTCTTCCAGAGTATGGTCCGTATTCATACCAATACCAAAACGCATACGCAAAACACGCTCTTCACGCGGTGTTAAAGACGCAAGCACACGCGTAGTCGTTTCGCGAAGGTTAGAGTGGATAGCGCTATCAATCGGTGCAATTGCATTTTTATCTTCGATGAAATCACCGAGTGAGCTGTCTTCTTCGTCGCCAATAGGTGTCTCAAGAGAAACAGGCTCTTTGGCTATTTTCAACACCTTACGTACCTTATCAAGCGGCATGTGAAGGCGCTGTGATAATTCTTCCGGTGTTGGCTCACGACCAATTTCATGCATCATCTGACGCGATGTCCGCACAAGCTTATTGATTGTTTCAATCATGTGTACAGGGATTCGGATCGTCCGCGCCTGATCGGCGATAGAGCGCGTAATTGCCTGCCTGATCCACCATGTCGCATAAGTTGAGAATTTATATCCGCGGCGATATTCAAATTTATCAACCGCTTTCATCAAGCCTATATTGCCTTCCTGAATGAGATCCAGAAATTGCAGACCGCGATTGGTGTATTTTTTAGCAATTGAAATCACAAGACGTAAATTGGCTTCAACCATCTCTTTCTTTGCACGTGCCGCTTCTTTTTCGCCTTTTTGAACAGTACCCAGAATGCGACGCCATTCACCAATCGGTAACATAGCTTCTTCGGAAACAAGTGCAATTTGCCCACGAATTTTTGTGATTTCATCTTCATGCTTCGCTGCAAAATCAGCCCAGCCTTTACCTTTAAGCTGTCCAACACGCTCAAGCCATTTAAGATCAAGCTCAGAGCCGTAATATTCTTCCAAAAATGATTCGCGTTTAACTTTGCAGTTCACAGCAAGGCGTAAAAGTTTACCTTCCAAAGTAACCAATTCGCGATTGGTACCATAAAGACGGTCAATCAACTGCTCAATGCGGGCATTATGCAGCTTAACCTCGTTCATGTGGCCAACCATTTCCTCTTTGGCCTTGTTATATTTCTTATTCACAGCCTCGCCAGGCTCTTTACCCTTTTGTAGAGCCTCAAGACGCTCATCCTGCGCCTTTTGCATTTTCTTGTAGGTCTTTTTGATATCGCTGAATATTTTATAAACCTGCGGAGCAAGCTCTTCTTCCATAGCAGCAAGGGATATAGCGGCTTCCTCTTCACCCTCATTTTGTCCTTCAGCAGCTTCTTCGTCTGAATCCTCAGCATCATCAGAGTCTTCTTCAGAAACCTCTCCAGCGGAGTCATCTTCTTCCGCATTCTCGACTTCTTCATCATCAGGACCGGAATTATATGTCGCATCCAAATCGATCACTTCACGCAAGAGAATATCGCCGTTTTCCAGGGCTTGATGCCACGCAATAATTGATTCAATTGCAAGTGGCGATTCGCATATGCCGCCAATCATCATTTCACGCCCTGCCTCAATACGCTTGGCAATTGCGATTTCTCCTTCGCGAGATAGAAGCTCAACCGCGCCCATCTCACGCAAATACATGCGTACAGGGTCGTCGGTGCGTCCCGTGTCATCATCGGCAATATTACCACCGGCATTTTCATTACCATCAGGCTCATCGGAAACATCATCTTCATTCTCGACAAGCTGTACGCCCATGTCAGAAAATGTCGCCATAGCATCTTCTATTTGATCGGAAGCGAACTCATTTGCCGGTAAAGCTTTATTGATTTCATCATATGTCAGAAACCCTTTATCCTTACCCTGTTTAACCAGCTTTTTGACAAGCGCAGCAACATCGCCTGCACCTTTACCGATTACTTCCTGATTGTCTTCTTGTCGTTTTTCGCTCACTGCCGCGGCTCCAATAGATTTTGGTGTCATTGATTCGCTAACTTATAATTAAATCCTAATATTTTAGAAATATAAAGGGGTTAGGCATTATAAAGGCCTGTCGCCCTGTGTACTTATTTTATTCTTCGTCCCGCATTCTGCTTCTTACCAGGTTACTCAGCTTTACTTCCTTATCATGATTGGCGGAAACCATTGCTTCCTTCCATCCATCACGGATTTCTTCGTCAATCATATTGCTCCTCATGCTTTCAAACAAAACCTGCCAGTTTTGGGCAATTTCGCCATAATCTACACCCTCCCCCGAAACAGGTTTACAAAAAGCAGCGTGAACATAAACAGATTCGCTGCATATGTCACGGATTTCTTTATCAAATCCTTGACTAATAAAATTGGTCTTCAATGTTTCAAAGTCAATCTTCTCATTTTTTTCAAATTCAATGATTAATAATTGGCGTATTTGATTGAGCATTTGGTTGTGCATTTCAAGCTGACCAAAGCTTTCCTCTATCAAAGGGTATATTTGCGGATGATTAATAACAGCCGCTAACAAGATACGCTGTTTTAAATCATCATTCCCACGGCGGGGTTTGCGAAGTTTAAGAGCACCCACAGCGCCGCCCGGTTTTTTGAACTTTGGCGTACGGTTATTACTAAAACTTTGCCGTGTGAAAAAGGTTTCTGAAATTTTATTTCTAACCCGTTCTTTATAAAATCTTTGAATGATCGTGTCCTGAATTTTTGCAATATCGGCATAAAGCGCTTTTTCAAGCCCTGCACGTTGCTCGGGTGTTTCCAATTGCCGTCCTGCCGTATGGGTCGCCCAAATGAAATCAAATAACGGCAAAGCTGCCTGCAGGAAAGCTTTAAAAGCCCCTGCACCTTGCGTTCTGATGATGCTATCTGGGTCTTCGCCATCAGGGAGAAAAGCAAAACGCGCCGACTGGTCAGGTTTTAAAAGCGGCAAGATACGTTGACAAGCTCGCCCGGCGGCCTCGCGCCCTGCCCTGTCGCCATCAAAACATAAAACCGGGCTTTTTTCTCCCTCCGGGATCATCTGCCACAAGCTTAAAATTTGCTCCTCCGTTAAAGCGGTGCCCATAGGCGCAACTGTCGCTTTAAAACCCGCTTTGTGGCACGCAATCACATCCATATAACCTTCGGTGACAAGAACCGTATGCCCTTCACGTGCAGCCTGACGCGCAATTGATTCGGCGTAAAGCATCGTGCCTTTATCAAATAAAGGCGTATCCGAAGAGTTAATATATTTCGGCGGTTTGAAATCCCCTCTTTGCGGCCTGATATGCTCAGGCAAAGTACGCCCACCAAAAGCAACAACCCGCCCGCGCCTGTCCGCCACCGGAAACATGACGCGATCACGGAAAAAGACATAAGGCTCACCGCCTTTGGTTGATGTTTTTAAAACCCCAACCTCAAGCATTTGCTTATCGCTAAACCCCTTATCTTTTAAAGCTTTACGCAACGCCTGACCGTCTGCGGGGGCATAGCCAAGCCGAAAGCGGCTGCGAATATTCTCATCCATGCCTCTTTGTTCAATATAGGATAGCACCTCACTGTTATCCGGCTGTAGGATTTGCGCCTCCATCCAGCGCGCTGCTTCATCCATTAAATCATGCAATCCGCGCTGTTTTTCAGCTTTCTTTGCGGCTTGTGGATCAGGCTTTGGCATTTGCAGCCCCGCATCGGCGGCGAGCATCTCAACGGCATCAATAAATGACACATTGTCATGTTGCATCACAAAGCCAATCACATCGCCATGCGCACCGCAGCCAAAGCAATGATAAAATTGTTTATCATCATTAATCGTAAATGACGGCGTATTTTCCTTATGAAACGGGCAGCAGGCTTTAAACTCACGCCCTGCTCTTTGCACAGTAATCCGCCGTCCGATAATCTCGGATAGCGTCAGGCGGTTGCGTATATCATCCAAAAAACGCGGGGATATGGACATATGATAGTCATTCCATTTTTAAAATCTGGCACGTCTGTAAATCGTTAATTGGTCAATATTAAACGCAAACATTTAGAGTTACCAACATCTAAAAACGCATTCCCCTTGATTTTTCTTATATGTCTATGTATTATAACAACAATAAAAAGTGTATTTAATAATAATAAAAAACGGTAATAGAAGGAAAAAATATATGCCCCCACTATTCACAAATCATGAAAAAATAAAAGTCATTGAGTATGGACAACACGCATATGGCGGCATCCGATTAGATGAAATCAAAGGCTTTTTTGCCAAGCTTTTGAAGCGTGATAAGAACTAAAATCATCTTTATAACCACATTAATCCCCGCACACCGAAGCAAACCAAAGGTTTGTTCGTATCTGTAAAATAGCAAACCAACGGTTTGTTCGCAAAATAAAGCGGGTGGGCTTGTTGTTAGGCAAAATCAACAATTAGCGTCATCCCCGCGAAAGCGGCGTAATCGCAAGAAACCCTAAAGCCAACTCAGTTCGTCATTGCGAGGAGGCAGAGCCGACGAAGCAATCTGGATTGCTTCACTGCGTTCGCAATGACAAGAGCGTCGTTGCAAGGAAACCGCAGGTTTGTTCGCATCTATATAGCGGGGATCCCATGCTTGAAACGAAGAGATCCCGGCTTTCTCCGGGATGACAAGTGCGGGGAATAGGATGACGATGGTTTTTACAAATCACGATTTCAAATCCAATTGCCATGCACCAACAAGCCAGGTACAGATCAAAACGAGCCGGATCAAACGCAGGAACCTAATCCGATTCTGGCAGGCAATAAATACACATAAAAATTAAGGCATCAAGAAAAACGCGATGGGAGATATTACTTATCTCTTGAAGCCCAAGGAAAATTACCCAAACTTTCTTCAATCCCTAAATAATTTTCCTCAATCCCTAAAGAAAGTGGCGATTCATACGGTTTATTGAAAAACCTCGATCTGCTTAAGGCCACCAATGCAGCCTCTATATCATTTAAATCAATCGCTTCTTGCACCATTTGAGATATACCACTCAACTGACGTGCGTTTCTGGATTTCTGAGTAGTCTCAGGGACAAGGGCTGTCCTTTCAATGATAGTTCCCGCATCCCTGACTTTGTAAGAAAAGGTTTCATGAGACTTGTCATTAAAACCATGTTTTGCACTTAGTGCAGTGATTTCAGCAAGTGATTTGGGTAATTGTCTGGCTGCTTTATCCAAGACATCTGGATGTGAGTCAGCGTAAGGACCATCATAAAGACCTTCTTCGCGCAAAAAAGCACAGGCCGATTCATTTGAGCCCATCTCTAGCAATGTTGGCCTATAAGCATTAACAAATTTTTCAAGCATTCCTCTAATTTCAGCTTCATAAGCGCCTTCATCGGTATATTCTAGATTTATTGTTTCCACATCGGTCTCCCTTTATATCCATAATCAAAAATATATGTTGGGACATTAACATGGCAGAAATCAATATGTCAACAAGAAGGCACTAAAAAATTACTTATTGGTAATAAAAGTTATTAAAGTGTAAATTTTTTCTGCCATTTCTTAAGTTTTTACATATTTCTTATAAAAACATCCTATTTTGAATGGAAGATTATATAAACTACCCCAAAATCTCTTTCACCAATGCGCCGGCCTTACCCATGTCGATTTGCCCGGCATATTGGGTTTTTAGAGCGCCCCTTTCACGCTCCATAATTATTTATTAATTTTTTATGGTTAAAATCTACTCTGTGACAGATAAAAAACAAAGTTTGCATGATTTATTTACGACTGAATCTCACACTAAATCTGATATTTCGGATTCTTCTGAAGTGCACAGTTCAGAGAGAGAAGAACAAAGATTTAAACCTGTCCTGAATGTTTCGTTTGACACCACTCAAAACATTGATACGTCCGCCATATTTAATGCATTAAATAAACGTTTCCCCGGTCAGTTTACACTGATCAATGAGCCTTTTCAGGAAACCATTAGCGGCAAACTAAACTTCAGAGAACGCATTAATTTTGGAAATCAGGGGCTGGCACTTATAAGTTTAGATGCCGATAAAAAGGGGGCTTTTAAAAGTGCATACTCAAATATCCCTTTTGATGAAGTGACATATTATCTGCAAGAAGCCCTTCCAAAAGAGGCGCGAATAGAGTTATTCAATCAACTCAATATTCAGCCTTTATCACCGGAAGATATGAAAACAATTGGTAACAGGCTTGATGGTAAGGTTCAAAGAAATAAAGAGCTGGACAAGCTTATTGAGGAAAGCTCAAAAAATCCACCACAATCCGACTTAATCCTTGCAGGCGACGTAAAAAAGGCTCTGGGCGTTGCGCAAAGAGAAGCCATTTTTGTGAGAGCAGGCGATCAGTTGAATGGAGAAGATATTACCCATATCGGCACAGATGGCGTTGGCCCTTGCATTGCAGTTATTATTCATCAGCCGGGAAATGCTGATCATCCCCCCGCTGCGGCAACCTTACATATAGATTCCATGACTAATATTGATGTCTCACTTAATCCTATGCTAGATCAATTTCCTGATAAAGATAATTTGCGTATTGATTTGAAGACATCACAATATGATCCACCAACAATGAGAAAACTTGTCGATTATTTTGATCAAAGAAACCTTAAAATTTCCAGCATAGACTTAAATAGCAGCTCATCTTATCTCGTTGATGTACAAACTGGTCAAATTGATACAAACTCTTCCATTCAAGCGACAGTTCTTGATTATGGTAATGATTATACGCAAAGGTTAAAACTTTTTAATTTGCAAGGAACAATACCTGGTAATGTCACGCGTCCACATGATGACGATATAACGCGGTATGACAACACTGGATCGGCGCCAACCTTATCAATCAAGCCATAGAGATACAAGAAAGCTGATCTCTTCAAACGCGTTAAACTACCCCAAAATCTCTTTCACCAATGCGCCGGCCTTACCCATGTCGATTTGCCCGGCATATTGGGTTTTTAGAGCGCCCATAATTTTGCCCATATCCTTGATATTGCTTGCGCCTGTTTCCTCTACCAGGGTTTGAATGAGTGCCTTGATCTCATCCTCTGTCAATTGCTGCGGCAGGAATTGCTTAATGATTTCAATTTCCGCTTCCTCGCGTTCGGCAAGCTCCTCACGTCCCGCATCACAATAAGTCTGCGCCGATTCCTGGCGTTGTTTGATCATGGATTGCAGCATAGAGAGAATCTCCGCCTCGTCGATGCCATCGGCTTTGCCGTTTCCACGCGCCGTAATGTCGCGGTCTTTTAAGGCCGCATTAATCAGCCGGATCGTTGACAGCGCCGTTTGATCCTTGTTTTTCATGGCTTCTTTCATGGCAGCATTTAGTTCAGATCTTTTGTCCATTTTATTCCATTTTTCCCTTTATTTTTTGCCCTAAAGGCTTTAATAACTTTGTTTCTAGCAACCCATCGTATGGACACAAGCTAGAAAGACATTCCTTAATGAGCGACATTACTACAATAAAACAGCCCTCGAACGCAACGGCTGTTATTATTTTTGCAGACGGCACAGCATTTTTCGGGCGCGGCTTTGGCGTGGAAACCGGCGGTGATAAAGGCGCTGTCGGCGAGATTTGCTTTAACACGGCGATGACGGGATATCAGGAAACGCTGACCGATCCATCCTATGCCGGGCAGATTATCACCTTCACATTCCCGCATATCGGCAATGTTGGCACTAACCCCGATGACATGGAGACGGTGAACCCGGCGGCGCGCGGAATGATTGTCCGCGAAGATGTGAGCGAGCCTTCGAACTGGCGCGCGGTGCGGCATCTGGATGCATGGCTAAAGGATTATAACTTACCGGGGATTAGCGGCGTGGATACGCGGGCTTTGACACGCTATATCCGTGATCATGGTGCGCCGAACGGGATTATCAGTCACGATCCATCCGGCAATTTTGACCTTCAAGCGCTTTTGGAACAGGCCAAAGCATGGCCGGGTTTAGAGGGGATGGATCTGGCGAAAGAAGTCTCCTGTACGCAGAGCTATCACTGGGCGCAAAAATGCTGGGATCGTGAAGAAGGCTATACAAAGCAAAATGACCCTCAACATAAGGTCGTTGCTGTGGATTTTGGGGCAAAGCAAAATATTTTGCGCTGCCTTGCCAATACCGGGTTTGATGTCACCGTTGTTCCGGCGCATAGCACCGCAGACGAGATTTTAGCGCATAAGCCCGATGGGGTGTTCCTGTCCAACGGCCCCGGTGATCCTGCGGCGACAGGCGTATATGCAACGCCGATGATTAGAGCATTGCTCGATCAGGATATGCCGATTTTCGGGATTTGTCTTGGGCATCAATTACTGGCGCAGGCTTTGGGGGCGAAGACCAAAAAGATGCATTTGGGGCATCGCGGCGCGAACCAGCCGGTCAAGGATTTGGCAACCGGGAAGGTTGAGATCACCTCACAGAATCATGGCTTTGCGGTGCTGGCGGATAGTTTGCCCGATGGCGTGGAGGAAAGCCATGTGAGCCTCTTTGACGGCTCCAATGAGGGCATAAGACTTGCCGGAAAGCCTGTCTTTTCCGTGCAATACCACCCGGAAGCCTCACCCGGCCCCCAAGACAGCTATTATCTGTTCGCGCGTTTTCGTGAAAATATTGAAATCCGTAAAAAGAGCGCATAAGATTGCTGCATGGATTTTTTACTCGATTTTCTAGCGCGCTTTATCACGCAGTTCCAATCCCCTGCCCTGGCTTTTTTAGCTGGCGGGATGGCGCTGGCGGCTTTTAAAAGCAAGCTGCAAATCCCCGCTGCGATTTATCAATTCACGGTTTTTATGCTGCTCATGAAAATCGGCATGAAAGGCGGAATGGAGATTAAGAACGCAGATATTACCGACATGATTATCCCGGCTATCTCCGCCGGTTTGACCGGAATCATTATTGTCGGCGGGGGAAGCTTTGTTCTAACGCGCCTGCCGGGTGTTAAAACCGAGGACGGGATTGCCACTGCCGGGCTTTTTGGTGCGGTGAGCGCCTCAACATTGGCGGCAGCTATGGCGCTTTTGGATGAGCGTTCAATGGGCTATGAGGCATGGGTTCCGGCGCTTTATCCTTTTATGGATATTCCTGCGCTCATTCTGGCGATTATGCTGGCGAATTTGTATTTCGCCAAAAAGGATAAAGATTCCGTACAGGAATTCAGCGCATTAGAGATTATCAAGGACACCTTACGCAGCTCTGCACTCTCTGCGCTTTTGCTCGGCATGGCGTTGGGACTGCTCACAACGCCGGATAAAGTATTTGAAAGCTTTTATGAGCCGCTTTTTCGCGGGCTTTTATCCATTCTGATGCTCACCATGGGGATGGAGGCCTATACACGCCTCAATGAAATGCGCCGCGTTGCACATTGGTATGCCGTTTATGCGGCTCTCGCGCCGATTATCCATGGCTTTATCGGCTTTGGCTTTGGCATGATCGCGCATGAATTTGCAGGGCTTAGCCCCGGCGGGGTTGTCTTGCTGGCGATTTTAGCAGCGGCAAGCTCGGATGTTTCGGGGCCGCCAACTTTGCGCGCCTGTATTCCCTCCGCGAACCCGTCCGCCTATATCGGCTCTTCCACCAGCATCGGTACACCTGTTGCGATTGCGATTTGTATCCCACTCTTTATCGCCCTTGCGGAAGCGGTTTTTTAAACCTTAAACTTCGCAGGGCGCAGGATTTCGACATCCTCAAGATAGGTAATGCCGGAGTAATTTTTAAAATATTTAGATGCAACTTTTTCAGCGATTTCATTGGCCAGGGCTTCGGATGTGATCACCTCGATTTTCACATTCGTATCTGTATCAGCAATGGAATGCCGTTCATTGGAACGCATTCCGCGGCTCCCCTTTCCTCCAGCAGAGGTCAGTGTATAGCCCGTTGCGCCGCATTCATCAATAATCTTTGTCACCTTATCAGTGATCAGCTTTTCTGTGATGATGATAATTTTTTTCGCTTTATGATCCATGCATGTAAATTATATCCGCCTGTATTTTTTAGCAAGCGGTTACTTTGTTCTTGCGCAAGGCTGCGCTATAGCTTACAAAATCGTTCTCGGAACCTATGATCACGATCCGAGAATTATGCCTGAATACGCACATACAAAATTCTTTTACGCAAAACTTGTTCACGCCATGAACGCAAGGAAGACGCAACGGGAATTATCCTTGGGGAGATATTATCCGTGACAAAACCTTCAGAGAATATTTTGGATTGTGCCATCAAAGTTCATAAAAAGCTGGGTCCGGGTTTGTTGGAATCTGTGTATCAGACATGCCTAGCTTATGAATTGCAAAAACTTGGCTTTGCGACGCAAACAGAAGTTGTACTTCCCGTTCAATATGATGATCTAAATTTTGAGACAGGTTTTCGCGCCGATATTACTGTTGATGAAAAAATCATTATTGAAGTGAAATCACTGGAACGCGTTCAGCCTATTCATCGCGCGCAAATTTTAACTTATTTAAAGGTTACAGAATATCCGCTTGGTTTATTGATTAATTTTGGTCAGGAAAAACTCATTAACGGTTTTCAACGATTTGCAAATGGCGAGGCTGCTAATGATTTATAACGCCTGTTATAACCGTTCACGCCATGGGCGCAAAGAAGACGCAACGGATCAGGTGCTTGTGACTGAATCTGTTCGAACAATTAAAGACACTATCAAAAAATTATTTTATTTATTGTTTCATTTTGCTTATTTGAAACCGAACAGCACATTTATAACAAAACCCGTTGCGACTCCATCGCGGTCTTTGCGTGAACCTATTATAAGGAAATATTATGCCTAAAAGAACAGATATCAAATCCATTGCAATTATTGGCGCGGGGCCGATTATTATCGGTCAGGCGTGTGAGTTTGATTATTCCGGCGCACAAGCCTGTAAAGCCCTTAAAGAAGAGGGATACCGCGTTGTATTGATTAACTCCAATCCGGCGACGATCATGACTGATCCGGATATGGCGGATGCGACATATATTGAGCCGATCACGCCAAAAGTTGTTGCCAAGATTCTGAAGAAAGAACGCCCCGATGCGCTGCTCCCGACAATGGGCGGGCAGACGGCCTTGAATACGGCTTTGGCGCTCGAAGAAATGGGCGTTTTGGAAGAGCTTGGCATTGAGCTTATTGGTGCAAAAGCCGATGTCATCGACAAGGCAGAAAACCGTGAGCGTTTCAAGCAATGTATGGAAGAGATCGGCCTAGAAAACCCGCGTAGCAAGGTTGTGCAAACCCTACAGGATGCAAGGGATTATCTGGATGAGATTGGCCTGCCCGCGATTATCCGGCCTTCTTTTACCATGGGCGGAACAGGCGGCGGCGTTGCCTATAACCGTGATGAATTTGAGAAAATTGTCCGTGAAGGGCTGGATGCATCTCCAACGACAGAAGTGCTTATTGATGAATCACTTCTTGGTTGGAAAGAATATGAAATGGAGGTGGTGCGCGATAAAAATGATAATTGCATTATCATTTGCTCTATTGAAAATATTGATCCGATGGGTGTACATACCGGGGATTCAATTACGGTTGCCCCTGCCCTCACGCTGACCGATAAAGAATATCAGATTATGCGCAATGCTTCGCTTGCGGTGCTTCGGGCTATTGGTGTTGAAACCGGCGGATCGAATGTGCAGTTCGGTTTGCATCCTGAGACAGGGCGAATGGTTGTCATTGAGATGAATCCGCGTGTGTCGCGCTCTTCTGCACTGGCCTCCAAAGCTACAGGTTTCCCGATTGCAAAGGTCGCAGCAAAATTAGCCGTTGGTTATACGCTTGATGAGCTGGATAATGATATTACAGGCGGCCAAGGAGGGAAAAAGATTCCGGCGTCATTTGAGCCGACCATTGATTATGTTGTGACAAAAATCCCGCGCTTTGCATTTGAGAAATTTAAAGGCTCGGAAAATACACTGACTACTGCGATGAAATCTGTGGGTGAAGCCATGGCGATTGGTCGCAGCTTTGAAGAGAGTTTTCAAAAAGCGATGCGCAGCCTTGAATACGGGTTTAGCGGCCTTAATCCAATTGCGCCACTGCAAGCTGATGATCAGGAATCTATGAAGGATAAAATTCTGGCGAATGTTTCACGCACATCGCCTGAGCGCATTTTGCACATTGCTGATGCGCTGCGGCACGGTGTTGATAAAGAGAAAATCTATCAGCTCTCCAAAGTGGATATGTGGTATCTGGATCGTATTGAAAATATTGTACATGCGGAAAAAGATATCATTGAAAATGGCCTTCCCAATGATCCGGAAGGCTGGATGCGGATTAAAAAGCTTGGCTTTTCCGATCAACAGCTTGCATCCCTTCGGGATGTGCATGAGGAGTATGTCCGTAAAGCGCGCCATGCCCATAATGTGCATCCCGTCTATAAGCGCGTTGATACTTGTGCTGCGGAGATACCATCCGGCACGCCTTATATGTATGGCACGTATGAGACACCTCTGTTTTCCTGTCATCCTGAGCATAGCGAAGGATCTCAAAAAGCCTATGGAGATTCCTCGCATGCGCTCGGAATGACGCATTTTAAGCAAAGCGAAATCGACCCTTGCGATAAGGAAAAAGTCATTATCCTCGGCGGTGGACCGAACCGCATCGGACAAGGGATTGAGTTTGACTATTGCTGCGTCCATGCAGCCTATGCCTTGCGGGATAAAGGCTATGAAACTATTATGGTCAATTGCAACCCCGAGACAGTTTCAACAGATTACGACACCTCGGACAGGCTTTATTTCGAGCCTTTAACGGGTGAGGATGTGATTGAGCTTATTCGTGCGGAACAAGCTACGGGCACAATTAAAGGCGTAATTGTACAATTAGGTGGGCAAACACCTTTGCGGCTTGCCAATGCTTTAAAAGAAGAAGGGATTCCTATTCTTGGCACGGATCCGGATGCGATTGATCTGGCTGAAGACCGCGAGCGTTTTGCCGCTCTTCTCGATCAGCTCAAACTGATGCAGCCACCTAATGCGCTGGCGCATTCAATTGAGGAAGCGCTTGAATGTGCAGAAGAGATCGGTTTTCCCATTGTCATTCGCCCATCCTATGTTCTGGGCGGGCAAGGCATGCAGATTGTTCACACGATGGAACAGCTCAAAGAATATATCACCCGCGCGGTGAAAGTCTCCAAAGGCTCGCCCGTTTTGCTGGATCGCTATCTGAAAAGCGCAGTCGAAGTCGATGTTGATGCGCTCTGCGATGGCGAGGATGTCTATGTCTCCGGCATCATGGAGCATATTGAGGAAGCCGGGATTCACTCCGGCGATAGCGCTTGTGTCCTCCCGCCCCATTCTTTGCCTGATGAAACGGTTCAAGAAATTGAAAAACAGACCATCCAGCTTGCCAAAGCATTAAAGGTCAAAGGCCTTATGAATGTGCAATATGCGACAAAGCGCAATGAAGAAACCGGCGCGCTTGATATCTACATCATCGAAGTAAACCCACGTGCATCCCGCACCGTTCCTTTTGTTGCCAAGGCCACAGGCGTTCCAGTGGCTAAAATTGCTGCGCGGATTATGGCGGGTGAGAAGCTTGCCGATTTTAAATCGCAACTTGTCGGCATGTCACCTAATCACAGCGCGGTCAAAGCGCCCGTTTTTCCATTTAACCGTTTCCCCGGTGTGGAACCGCTGCTTGGTCCTGAGATGAAATCTACGGGTGAAGTGATGGGCATTGACGCCGAGCTTGCCCATGCCATTGCAAAATCGCAATTGGCGGCGGGGACTGTCCTGCCGACATCAGGCAAGGTTTTCCTCTCGGTTAAAAATGACGATAAAGAAGCTTTGCTGCCGATTGCCCGTGACCTTGAGGAAATAGGCTTTGAATTGACCGCAACGGGCGGTACGTGCCGTTATCTCAATGAACAAGGCGTTACATGCGCACGCATTAATAAGGTTCTGGAGGGGCAGCCGCATATTCTGGATGCGATTATCAATGAAGAGATTGATTTGATGATCAATACGACCAATAAATCATCCCAAGCCGTTGCCGATGCGGGAAATATAAGGCGCATGGCAATGATGCATAAAATCCCTTACTACACGCTTTTAACCGCGGCGAGCGCGGCGGTACAGGCGATTAATGCGATTAAGGCCAAGGATATCGAGGTCGGCTCCCTGCAGGATTATTTCCCGCAGGATAAGAAAGCCGATAAAGCGGCGTAGATTTTTATTGACATATTCTATAATTTTTTGCTACTTATTATCATTAAATAATAACTTAATGGGTTAAAAGTCATTGCGAGCAACTGAAAGGAGCGCGGCAATCTTGTTATTCATAAAGAGATTGCCGCGTCGGCTTTGCAGCCTCCTCGCAATGACAATATGGGCGCGGAGAAGCACCGCTCAATAAAAAGAATGAATGGAATAAAATGTCAGATTTAAGTGTCAGTCGAGATTATGTATCTCTTGCCGATATAAGGGAGATATTAAAGGATAATTTACCCGAAGGTGTAAGGCTGATCGCGCCTGAAGAGGCTAAAAAGCGCATTGCTCAAAATGGCTTTGACCCGGATGAGACATATAATCCCATCGACGCAATTGAGATCGAAGTTCTTGATAGGAATGCTTTATATCCCCTCATCGAGACCGTCGGAAAGGTCAGAGGCATCATCCGCAAAGCAATGCCGGAAAACGCCACGCTTATTCAGATGAATAGTGAATGTCATTCTGTTAACGCACATAAAGTATTTACTGCCGCCAGCATTGCCGCGGGGCATGGCGACATTTTTTGTGATGAAGCACCAGCTGATCATTTAGGCTTTGAAGCTTATCTTTTATATGATCTTTGTAAAGAGTTTGCATCCATCCACTTTAAATCACACGTATCATTGGCAGCAATGGAAACACACCTGCAACAGCTTAAAAAGATAGACCCGCATGGTCATTTATACGCTAAGGCTCACATCATCAATCCACAGCGAACATCTGAATATGCAGATAACATAATTAATGATACCATCTTAAAAACAAATATGACTGTAGCGAATGTCGATGCTATACAAGATCTCGGGATGCTTATTCATCCCTCCGACCCGACTTTAAGGACAATCGCAAAAGATCTTTTTGGTGAGGATTTTAATCTTGAGACTGAAAAACTATATCTACGTTCTGAAAATCCAAAGAAAGATCTTCGGGGATTTATAGGCAGGAATTATATAATGGCGTCCAATACAATGCATGCTGCAAAGGATCATCATGATATTTTGATGCGCACAGGCTTAAGGCATATAGGAGGCAAATATGTAGGAGTATCATATGATGATTCTCTTCCTGCTACTACTTTAAAAGAAGCGCACAAACAAAATATAACCGCAAATGTCTTGAGTATTTATTTTTCATTCATGGCGCACAATATAGATGCAAGAGCAGAAACATACCTGAAAAGAATAGATGCAAGAGCAGAAACATACCTGCAAAGAGCACGCATGGCGGGGCATATTCCGCTCATTGTCCATGGTTTTAATCAAGAAAAACACGAACCCAGCGATGAACTTCTCCCAAAATTAGAGCAATCATTCAAAGATGCCCGGCAGACAAACCACCCTGCCTATGCGATTTTTGAGCAGCCTGTAGAAATTGATGAAGCTGAACTGGAACAACAATTACGCGCTGGTTTGGGGTGATAGCTTAACCGTCATTGCGAGCGTAGCCAAGCGATCTATAGATTGCCACGTCGGCTTAACAGCCTCCTCGCAATGACAACATGGTTCTAATTGTTATCCTGGGCACTCCCCACTATCACCCCGAACGCCTCCCCCCCATCGTCATCCCGAACGCGAAGCGGAGGGATCTCACAATCATTGTTGAGATTTCCCGGCAAGCCTCGCAATGACAACATCAAATGCTCAAAATATTGACAGCATCAAAAATATAGCCTAACCTTAATGAAATACCCGCTTATTTTTGAGGCGGGTTTTGTTTGTAATCACCCTGTCATTGCGAGCGTAGCGAAGCAATCTATAGATTGCCGCGTCGGCTTTGCAGCCTCCTCGCAATGACAAAAAAAGAAAGAATGATTATGGATCAAATACCCATAACAAAATACGGTTTTGAAAAGTTAGAAGCGGAATTCGATGATTTAAAAACCGTTCAGCGTCCGAACGTGATTGAAGCAATCGCGGCAGCGCGTGAGCATGGTGATTTAAAGGAAAATGCGGAATATCACGCTGCGCGCGAACAACAGAGCTTTATTGAAGGCCGTATCCAAGAGCTTGAGGCTGTTCTTGGGCGGGCTCAAGTTATTGACCCTGCAGCGCTGTCCGGTGATACAGTCAAGTTTGGCGCAACTGTTGAGATTGTTGATGAAGAAACAGATGAAGAAGCGACTTATCAGATTGTTGGTGATTATGAAGCGGATTTGGATAATGGAAAAATTTCGATTAGCTCCCCGATTGCACGTGGTTTAATCGGTAAAGCAGAAGGTGATTCTGTTGTGATCAAAACACCAAAAGGCGCGCGGGATTATGAAATTTTGAGTGTTTGCTACAAATAGCTGTTTTTTTGGCGGGTCCGACCCGAAATTCGGGCCCAGTCCAGTGTTTCAGTCCAAATCAATCGGAACGCCAGGATCGTTTTTAGCACTACGAATAGCGAGCGACGATTTTACAGATGTAACATTCGGTGCAGCGGTTAGTTTTTCTGTTAGAAAATCCTGATAATTATCCCAATCTTTGGCAACGATTTTCAGCATAAAATCTACGTCTCCTGCCAACATGTGGCATTCGCGCACCATTGGCCAGCTTTTAATACTAGCTTCAAACTGCTCAAGGTCTTTTTCTGCCTGGGATGTCAGTTTTACGAGGGCAAAAACCGTAACACCATAACCCAAAACACCCGGATTCACTTGCGCATGATAACTTGTGATATAACCTGCATCTTCCAGAGCTCGCACACGGCGTAAACATGGCGGCGCGGAAATACCAACATTCTTGGCAAGATCAACATTGGTTATACGACCATTCTCTTGCAAATCCCGTAAAATTTTTTTGTCAATTTTATCTAGTTTTGAACGGCGCATATGTAACCCTCAGGTTGTATTATTATTAAAAACAGAATTTTATTGATATAATGTTGCGCATCGAATGATGCAAGACATTTATGAAACAAAAGTTGTTTTCTTTTAATGGGCTTTGCTTAAGACTGCAAGATAGTATGAAGAATAATTTTAAAGATATGCATTGCTGGGTGATTAGCGAAGGCATGGCTGGGACGGAAAACCAGTGCATTGCTGTTGCAGAAGCGCTCGGGGTTTGTTTTGATGTAAAGCGCATTAAGCTGCGGCAGCCCTGGAAATCATTATCGCCTTATTTGGGTTTTGAGCAAGGCTATAGCTTCTCCCCTGCCCTAACGCTGCCATGGCCGGATATTGTGATCGCCAGCGGACGCAAAAGCATTGCCGCTTCGCGCTATATTAAAAAGCAAAGTAACGGAAAAACATTCACCGTTCAAATTCAGGATCCGCGCATTGATCCGGCGCAGTTTGATCTGGTAGCTGTACCGCATCACGATCCAACACGCGGGAAGAATGTTATTGTCACAGATGCCGCGCCGAACAGGATTACCGCGGATAAGCTTCAGGATGCCACATGTAATTTTGAAGCGTTGTCCTGCTTACAAAAACCCCGCATTGCGGTTTTGATTGGCGGCAACAGCAAGGCTTACACAATGACGAGCGAGGTTACACGGCGGCTTGCGGTGCAGCTTAAAGCGCTTGACGGTGATTTGATGATAACGCCCTCGCGCAGGACAGGGGATGAGAATAAAGAGATTCTGCGCGCGCACTTACCAAATACTTATATCTGGGACGGGACGGACGAGAATCCTTATTTCGCTATGCTGGCTCTGGCAGATTTTATTTTGGTCACTGCCGATAGCGCCTCTATGCTCTCAGATGCTTGCAGCACTGGCGCACCAACTTATATGATACCATTAGAGGGTGGTCATCCGCGCCTTGATAAGCTACATAAACATCTTATTGATAAAGGTGTTTTGAGGGTTTTCGATAGTAACCTTGAGACTTATACTTACGAACCCCTAAGAGATGCACAAATGGTTGCCGGTGCAATAATTGAAAGAATAAATTTATGAGTGAAAAAGAAATAACAAACAAACACACCAAAGTTCTGATTATAGGTTCCGGCCCTGCGGGCTATACGGCGGCGATTTATGCTGCACGCGCTAATTTAAAACCTATTTTGGTCACTGGCGATACACCGGGCGGTCAATTGACCATAACAACCGAGGTTGAGAACTACCCCGGTTTTGCAGACGTTATTCAGGGGCCGTGGCTGATGGAGCAGATGAAAGGGCAAGCTGAGAATGTCGGCACCGATATTTGTCATGATTACATTGTCGATGTTGATTTCAGCCAGAGGCCTTTTAAAGCGGTCGCTGATTCCGGCAATGCCTATACGGGCGATACGGTGATTATTGCGACAGGTGCGAAAGCAAGATGGCTTGGGCTTGAAAGTGAAGAGAAATTCCAGAATCGCGGTGTCTCGGCATGCGCAACCTGTGACGGGTTCTTTTTCCGTGGCAAAGACGTTGCGATTGTTGGCGGCGGGAATACAGCAGCGGAAGAAGCATTATTCCTTACTAATTTTTGTTCCAAGGTTACGCTTATTCACAGGCGCGATGCATTACGAGCAGAAAAAATTTTACAAGACCGCCTTCATGCCAATGATAAGATCGAGTTTTTATGGGATACCGTTATTGAAGAGGTTTTGGGGGACGAGACTGGCATGACCGGTCTTCGTCTTAAAAATGTGAAAAGTAACGAGGAGAGCGCGCTTGATGCACATGGCTTGTTTGTTGCAATTGGTCATGATCCGGCAACGCAGCTTTTTAAAGGCAAGCTTTCTATGGATGGTTCCGGTTATATTGATACCGAACCCGATTCGACAGCAACCGAAATTCCCGGTGTTTATGCGGCCGGCGATGTCACAGATCACATTTACCGCCAAGCCGTCACAGCAGCAGGAATGGGCTGTATGGCCGCATTAGAAGCAGATCGTTTTCTGGCAACACAGGATGCAGGAAATAATTCTGCTGAAGCGGCGGCATAATCAAGCTATAATATTCCTGTGTCTATGGATTGGGATAAATTGCGAATTTTTCATGCTGTTGCAGAAGCAGGTAGTTTTACGGCTGCTGGAAACTCGCTAAACCTCAATCAATCTTCGGTCTCACGGCAAATTAATTCTCTTGAAGAAAGCCTGGATGTTATTTTATTTCACCGCCATCCACGCGGCTTGGTTTTAACAGAACAAGGTGAAATTCTGAAAAAAGCAGTCTCGGATATCTTCACAAAGCTCTCATTGATCGAAGGACAGTTATCCGATACGAAAGATCTTGCTGAAGGGCCGCTTAAGATTACTGTTTCTGACTTTATCGGATCGACATGGCTTGCGCCAAAATTAAAGGATTTTCGGGTAAGCTATCCCTCCATTCAGCTAACAATTTTATTTGAAGACAGGATTTTAAATTTAGGCATGCGCGAGGCGGATGCGGCACTAAGGCTAAGAAAATCAAAACAAGTTGACCTGATCCAAAGACATCTCACGCAGGTACATTTTTATATGTGCGCATCTACGGATTATATTGAGGAGTATGGTAGGCCAGAAAAAGCAGAAGATTTAAAAAATCATTGTTTGATTGGCTTTCCAATCGATACATATGCCCCGTTTAAAGAACCGAACTGGCTGTTTGAATTTGCAGAGGTTGATGTTCAGCATAACTACAACCTTTTGATGATGAATTCCATGTATTCTATTCATAGAGCGGTTGTCACGGGTGCGGGAATTGCTTTATTACCCGATCACCTCATCAGAGCACGTAGCGATTTGGAGATTATCATGCCCGATGTTAACAGGCCTGCTGTGGATTTATATTTTGTCTATGCAGAGGAAAGAAGACACTCACAGCGCATTGGCGCTTTGCGTGAATTTTTACTGAGAAATATTAGCGCAAAAACGCTTTAAGCCATGGCGATTGCATTTGGATTTAACAGCTAGATTTTTAATACAATACCGTCATCCCCGCGAAAGCGGCGTAATCGCAAGAAACCCTAAAGCCAACC